>CAYQMZ010000081.1:0-15377 GCA_964418725.1 uncultured Pirellulaceae bacterium | reverse complement strand
CAAAGATCTGAAGCGCCGAGGAATGTTGGACGATACTTTGGTCGTATGGGGTGGCGAGTTCGGACGTACGCCCATGGTCGAATCCAGTGGCGCGCTGGGACGGAAGCTCGGACGCGACCATCACCCGCAAGCGTTCACAATGTGGATGGCGGGCGGAGGCGTGAAAGCAGGTCAGACGATTGGAAAGACCGATGAACTGGGATTTCACCCTGTCGAGGATGCCGTTCACGTTCACGATATTCAAGCGACGATTTTGAACCAACTTGGCATCGATCATGAACGGTTGACGTTCACGTTTGCCGGACGGCCCTATCGTTTGACCGACGTGCATGGTCACGTAGTTGAAAAACTTGTGGGCTAGTCAGCACGGATGAAACTAGTCATGAAAATTCCGTTGTCGGCGATCGCATCCGTGAAGATTTATCGTCGTTGTAGCATGGCACCGATTCTCACTTGCATGGCGGCATGATGGTTCGAATAGCTAGGTCGATAGTTCACGGAGTGACGCTGGGGAACCATTTGCTGAGGCGGCGCAATGATGACGGGCGGAGCTAACACGGGCGGGGCAAGTTCGTGGGGAGCGTACACGGGGGGGCGATAGAAAATTTCCTGCCCCTGAATCTGTCCGCGTGAGTGTTCGCGATTTGCGACACAGCGTGCTTCGTTGAGCACGTCCGTGTACGCGTGAACGACGGATTGCCAGCAGCGAATCAGTTCCGGGCTAGGGTGGTAGCACGCCTGTCCGAAGATGGCTTGTTCGACGCGCGCTTGGAGCTTGTTTATGTCTCGCATCGCCGAAGCGAATCGGTAGTCATACTCTTGGCTGCGATGGACATGTCGCGATGCGCTGCGAAGGCGACTGGTGGAATCTTCCAAGTCATCTACTAGGCGGACGTCGTAACGCTCAAACATCCGCGACTTGATCACGTGACGCTCGAAATCAACGACGGCATCGCGGTAACAATCCGTCGCTTGGTAGAGCGGCGAATGGTGTGACGCTGATGCAATCGAGGTGGCACTGGCGACAAAAACAACGACTAACGCAGCAAGCTTCTTCATATTCCCAATCTCTTCTGAGGGACAGCGATCGATCTGCAGATGGCAGATGTCATCAAGGAAGAAAAGGTGCAGGTCCGGTGCCAAAAGTCCATAAACGCGAAAATGCCGGGTTTTGCGACCCAAATGTGGATTTCCACGTCGTCAGCGTGATTCATGCCTGTCGTCAAACTGAACTCACATCAAAACTCGATCTTGCGACGATTTGGTAAAGCTTGGTAGCTAAGGGTGTTGCTGGAAGTTGCCTCGATGCAGTAACCAGCACCCTCCCAACAATCGAGGAATCTTCCTCCCGAAAGGAATCGGATGGCGATTCAATTATTAGAAATGGCTAGCTTGGTCGGTGGCCAAATCATCGGCGATGAAACGATCACTTGCAGCGGTGCCAATCCGCCTGATGTGGCAAGCGACACGGACATTACCCTACTGGTCGATCCAACGCGTGCCGAAACACTCGACGCGACGAGCGCCGTTGCGGTGATCACTTCGGCACCCATCGACAACGATCGTTTGGTGCAAATCGTGGTGGACGATCCACACGCAGCGTTTTCGCAGATCGTGGCGCATTTTCGTCCGCCGATTTCATCGAACATACCCGGTGTTGGCCTTCACTCTTCGGTCAAAATTGCGGCCTCGGCATCCATCCATCCAACCGTGACCATCGGGACAGGGGCCGTGATTGGCGAACGCACCGTGATCATGCCGGGCGTTGTGATCATGCCGCACACACGAATCGGCGACGACTGTGTGATTCACCCCAACGTGATGCTTTATGAATACAGTGAACTGGGTGATCGCGTCATTTTGCACAGCGGAACTGTGATCGGCGCAAATGGCTTCGGTTACCGTCAGCACGAAGGCCGGCACATTCCGACGGCTCAGCTTGGCTATGTCTGCATCGAATCGGATGTAGAAGTGGGTGCTTGCGTAACGATTGATCGAGGCACATACGGCGCGACGCAGATTGGCGAAGGCACCAAGATCGACAATCATGTACAGATCGCTCACAACTGCCGGATTGGAAAGCACAATTTGCTTTGCAGCCAAGTCGGCATCGCTGGTAGTTGCACAACCGGCGACTACGTGGTGATGGCTGGCCAAGTCGGTATCGCAGACCATATCAACATCGAAGACAAAGTTGTGCTGTGTGCCCAGTCAGGCGTGATGCACGATTGCAAAGAAGGTGTGGTCTACATGGGGTCACCGGCAATCCCATTACGAGAACAGATGCAAGTCTACGCATTAGAGCGACGACTACCAGAAATTCGCAAAGAAGTTAGAACGCTTCGCCGGGAACTTGACGCTTTGGTCGAGTCGAAATCGCCCAGCGCAAACCAGTCTCGCGCCGCGTAGTGGTATCGCCCAGTGGTTCGCCAAGGTTACGGAAGCGACTTTCGACGGAGAATCGATCTCGTGAGTGCGTTTAGAAATTTGCCACGGGATGATTCGCCACGGAATCCATCTCTCCTCCGTCCACCAGTTGGGTTGGTAGCCGGCTGGGGAAGCTTTCCTGTGGAAGTTGCGCAGCAGATCGTTCGCGACGGAGGACGGGTGTGCTGTGTCGCTATCACTGGGCACGCGAGCCGTGACTTAGAATCCATTTGCGATCACGTAAAGTGGATGGGCGTTGGAAAAATCGGCGGACACATTCGCTATTTTCGCAAACAAGGTGCCAGACAAGTCACGATGGCGGGCAAGTTGTTTAAGGCTGACATCCTGTTTCAGGGCTCCGTTTGGCTGCGTCATCTTCCTGACTGGACTGCGGTCAAGACGTTTGGACCGCACTTATTTGGTCGCAAACGTGATGCACGTGACGACAACTTGCTGATGGCGGTGACCAACGCGTATTCAAATGGCGACATGGAAGTGTGCGCCGCAACCGATTTTGCACCGGAGCTACTTGTGAAGAAGGGAATCCTTTCGGGGCCAACGCCCAATGCGAAGTTGCAGGCTGATATCCAGTCTGGTTGGCAAGTGGCCAAGCAAATGGGCGGCATGGACATCGGGCAGACCATTACGATCAAGGATGGTACGGTGATCGCGGTCGAAGCGATCGAGGGGACCGATGCTTGTATCCAGCGCACTGGCGAGCTTTGTCGTCGCGGCGGTTGGACGCTGGTGAAAGTCAGTAAGCCCAATCAAGACATGCGATTTGATGTACCAACCATTGGTCCGCAGACGATCGAGCGTGTTCGCGATGCGGGTGGCAAGGCAATTGCCATCGAAGCGGACATGACGATTTTGGTTGACCGTCAAAAGACACTGCAGTTGGCCAAGCAAGCGGGGATCGCAATTGTCGCGATTGATTCTGGCGAAATGGCTGCCGCGCGGCGACATGTTGCTGCCTAGTTTGATGATTGATCAGCAACTTTGGTGTACCGTCTTGAGCCGGCGACAGTAGGATTCAAGCCGGCTGAAGCCGGTACACCAGCTTGCGCTGACTGATTCCTACGCAGTTTTTGCAAATCATCAGACGGTAGTTCCTATGAAAATTGCTCACACGCGTCCGCCTGCGAAACTGAATCTGTTTCTGGAACTCTTGGGCAAACGCGACGATGGTTTTCACGAAATCGATACGGTGATGGTTCCGATCGACCTTTGCGATGAACTGAAGGTTTGGCGAAAGGACGACTCGTCCATTGATCTAGAAGTTGGCTGGTTGCCGTCCGCTGAAATCCTGGCAACCAGGCTGGGCGTGCAAGTCGGCACTCCCACTGCGGACGGCTTGTTGAGTGTCCCCAATGGACCTTCCAATTTGGTTTATCAAGCGTTGGAGCAGTTTTCTGAGCGGTTTGACGTTGCGGGTGGTTTCGGGTGCCAGTTGCACAAACGTATCCCCGCCGGTGCGGGCATGGGGGGTGCCAGTAGCAACGCCGCGAGCGCCTTGTTGGCGGCCGCTGCATTGTGCGGAGTCCCGAAAGATTCAAGGGCTCTGGTTGAAATCGCTTCTTCGATCGGCAGCGACGTGCCGTTTTTTTTGGGTGATTCGGGTCGTTCGATCCAAGCGGCAAGAGCACGAGGACGTGGGGAAATCATCGAGCCGACAAAGTTGGCGACGCCACTGCATTTTGTGGTGGTTTTCCCAGCAGCTTCATTATCCACACCGCAAGTTTACAAAAACTGCTCTTTGCCAAGCCAGCCAACGTCGGGCGACGAGATGGTGGCGGCGCTCGCAGATGGTGATAAACAGCTGATAAAGCGGGCCTTGTCGAACCGTCTTACCCAGAGTGCCAAAGAAATTCTGCCGCGAATAGACGAAATACTCGATTGCATGTGGCGGGAAGGAATGCAAGCGTGTCAATTAACAGGAAGCGGCTCCGCTTGCTTTGCACTCATGTCATCGATGAATGAATCAGACCGGTGTGCTAATCGATTGCGGTCCCAGTTGGAGCCCGGTGCATTCATTGCAGCGGTCGGTAGCGTTTCGCTGCCCGCAGTCGTCGCTTGCAGAGAATAGCAGTTCGCCGGTCAGGGAGAGTCGGACAATGGAAATCACAGAGATACGCATCAAGCTAATGGAGTCATCGGAAGATCGACTCCGCGCATTTTGCTCGATCACGATCGATGAGAGTTTCGTTGTGCGCGATCTGAAAATCATTGACGGGACGAGCGGGCCGTTCGTCGCCATGCCGAGCCGAAAATTATCGGGGCATTGTCAGCGTTGCCACCACAAGAACCATTTGCGCGCAGCTTATTGCAACAATTGTGGCGCGAAGCTGAAGTTTGAATCTGGCGGAGAATATGACTCGCCTCAAAAGCTCTACGCGGATGTGGCTCACCCAATCAACAGCGAATGCCGTGAGATGATTCAGAACGCTGTGATCGAAGAGTTCGAGGCTGAGTTGGCTCGATCGAACGAACCAGGTTATCGCTCCAGGTACGATGATGACTTTGACCAGGCCGAGGTCGCTCGTGGAAAAGCCGTTGCTGGGGAAATCATGATTGATTCGGCAGTGTCAGATTCCAACGCAGGGAGTGTCAAGCCTCCCAAATTTTCTAAAACAGCTCCCAAAAAAGGTGTTTCCGATACGGTTTCGTCTGATGCGAAAGAGGACGATCCGTTTGGCGAAGGCATTTTCTAGAGGGTAACGGTCATTATCGCTAGAAACGTAGGGCATCGTGACGAAGCAGGCTCGCGATCGTTAGACTGGTGAACATGAATCAACCGCCTGCGCCCCGTCAACGTGCACCCTTGCAAATCAGCATTGGCTTTATGCTCCTGTTGATGGTTGTGTTTGCCGTGATGTCGGCTGGACTCTTCTACGCCTCTCAAGTGCCAATGATTCAAGATGACCTGAGTGTGATGTTTCGCGGCAAGTCGGCCGGGGCTGGAGAGGACATTGGGCGGACTGCGCACAAGGTGTTCATTATGTTCACCTTCGTTTCGCCGCTTGTACTGGCCGGAGTGTTGTCTACTGGGATGTCGATTTTGCGCTGGCTTGAACGACGAAAATGAGCTCCTCCGACGAAGAGTTATGGTCTCCCCAAGCTGTGTTGGAAGCGCTTGGTGATAACACCTTATTGAGCGGCGAGTTAGACGAGTTTCTTGCTGCACTTCGGCGCCGATACCGAAGCGTTCTGCGTTTGCGAAGCGAACTATCCCGGACCGATTCGGATAGGCACCTGCCCTATCAGGCGAAGCAGGTGCCGTGGTATTCGCTAGGGTTTCAAACAACCGACGCAAACGCTCGTCCGTCACGACATCTTCTTTACGCCGCCGGGGATTACTATCTTCAGGACGCAGGATCACTGCTGGCATTGGCAGCTTGTGGTGCTGACACTCAATCGCTTTCAGGTTTGACGATTTGCGATCTTTGCGCTGCACCGGGCGGAAAGGCAAGCGGGTTGCTGGAAGCTCTCGGGAAGAGCGGTTTTCTTCTAGCCAATGAACCGATTCGAACGCGCATTGCGCCACTGACTTACAACTTGTCTCGCACGGGTTCGGACCGTTTTGCCGTATCGTGCATGGACCCGGAAAAGTTGGCTGATTCCGTTCCTGGCCAGTTCGATTTGGTGCTCGTTGACGCACCCTGTAGCGGACAGGCTTTGATCGGACGCGATAAACGTTCGACCGACGCCCTATCGCTTAAGCAGATTCAACATAGCGCGGCGCGACAAGAACGCATCCTCAATGCGGCGGTGAAGCTGTTGCGTCCTGGTGGTCGTCTGGTGTATAGCACCTGCACCTTTGCTCACGCGGAGAATGAATCTCAGACCGATAGGCTCGTGACCGACGGTGTGGCCAAACCACTGCCGGTCACTTCGCTGGCTGAGTATGCGACCGGTGAGAGCACCTATCGACTGTGGCCCCATCGGCATAACTGTGCGGGCAGTTTTGCAGCGGCCCTTGAAGTCACTAAAGAAGAAGATGATGAACTTGCAATCGAGCCATCTTACCGCTTGAAAAGAAAGAACCGCAAAAGAGAAAGTGATCAGAAAAAGGACCAAGCACGCCTGCTACAGGCAATTCCTTTGGGTGACTGGTATCAATCGTCAATCAGTCTGAAGCGAATGAAACTGACGGATGCGGTGTTGTACGGATGGCCGGATGATGCCCCGCAGTGGGTGACTGAGGTTGCCGTTGACGGACCAGAAATCGCCCATCGAACCGGGCAGACATGGAAGCCTGCGCATGCCGGAGCGCTGCGGCGAACCTCCCTCTGCGGAACCGGTTTCGTTGGTGCCGAAGCGGTGGATGTGGATGCCGATACCGCAGCTAGTTTCTTTGCAGGCGAAACCATCCAGTGTAAGACCAAGGGATGGCAAGTTGTGCGTTACCGTGATCGACCGATCGGATGGACAAAGGCCAGCGGAGGTGCTGGCAAGAACCACCTCCCAAGCACCGCTCGATTCGAGGGCTCCTTGGAGTTTTGATTAACCTGGATGCGGGTCGATTCGCAATACGATCGAACCAAATTTGGTAGCATTCAGAAGGACCACGCTTAACTTTGGCAGCGGCCAGCAGCAGGTGGGGTGACTCATTCTGGAAGTCATTTGGGACCGATAAGGCACTTTCAACCCGGTGAATGCTGCCTTTTTTGCTGATGGCTGTTCGTTCTGGATTATCTTGGTGAGCAGCGAAACCAATGATTGGGTCAGAATAGCCGCCAGCGGATTTTGGCTTAGATAGTCGTTCGCACCCGGATAAGCCCGCCGATTACCGTGTTAACGCACCGAAAAATCGTCTATCGTCGCGGGAATCCATGGACCGATTGGTCAAACTAAACAGAATCGATATGTCCTACGGTTTCGGTAGTTGCAGGTCAGAGAATATTTGTTGGTAAAGATTCATGTTTCACCCCAATTTCCGCACTTATCGACGCACAAAGATAGGTGGTGTTTGCCTACTTTCTTTGTGTCTCTCACTTTGGTGCGGATGCTCCAAGGACGAGATCAAAAAAATGGCAACGTCAGTGCAAGAAACGACGCAAGACTTTGCTGCCCAGTCACAAGAGTACATTCAAGGTGCGGTCGAGGCAGTCGAGGAGCAGCTACCAGCAACGGGGAGCATTCAGCTGAGATTGGAGCCGGAGTTGCAGATTGATTCAGCCTCGGTAGAAGTCATCGAAATCGGCGATGGGCGCAGCAATGTAATGCAACTCGCTACGTACGATACTTCCGCTGACCCGGAAAAGTATCCAGCCGTGCTTTTGCATGGTCATACGCGGGCCAACACCCCATCCGAATTAGTCGGCGAAACCGTTGCCTGCGACCTTTACATTCAGACGTCCTTCGTAGCAGACATGCTGATGACGACGGCTGGCAGTTCGGTGCAGGTTACATTTGGTCGAATTGATCCGAAGCAGGGTACCGTTACCGCAAGAATCGGTAGCGGAACGCTGCTAAGTTCTGCTGACAAGACAGTCAGGTTCAACGGGGGCGATATCGTTGCGTTGTTAGATGGAGACAGCAAATGAATCGACTAGCAAGTTTCCGAAGTTTCATTCGTTGTGGAATCGTTGTTCTGTTTGGTTGTATCGCGTTACCTGTCGGAGTCGCCATTGGAAACCCAAGTAGCGCTCACCCAGAACGGCAGTTAGCCACCCACGGAACCATCCCGGAGGCCAGAGCGCTTACCGCAAAGCTATACGGTTTGTTTGAAAAGCTGCAAACCGAAGCGATAGAGATGAATCTGCGAAAAGACAATCCCGCCCGATTTTCCTATCGGAAAATCGAGAGTGGGTTTACGGAATTGGTACAAGCCGAACGTGATGCGAAACACTTGAGCTTGATGGGCGAACCGGCCGGCGTGGACTTGACGAGCCTGACCGCCATGTTGGTCCGGAAATTTCATCAACTCGCTCAAATGTATCGGTCCACAACACCCGGGTCGGCACAGGTCCAGAAGAACATTGCTGAATTGAAGCGACAGCATCCACGCAACGAAAAAGCGCTCGACAAAATTGCGGTCAGTATCAAAAACAATCAGTTAGAAGCAGCAGAAAAAAAGCTTGAGCAGATGAAACGAGAGATGGAGGGACTCGCGTGTATTTTGATTCCCTCGGAAGCGAATCGATACATGAACAGACTCAGAGCGATGGTGGTCCAGCTGGATGAGAAATTGGATCCCGTCAGACGCAAGCAGTATTTCGAGGAAGCCAAAAAGGTGGCTGCGGAGAATATTCAGGAAGCGAGTGAATTTGTTGCTGAAGCGGCGCGGGTTCGTACTGAAATTGGGGCTCAGGGGAAGGTAGCCGTTGAAGGTTCGGAGGATCTGACGGCGTCGGCTGCCATTCGTTACTTGGCCCAACGTTGGGGAAAGGCCTCGGCAGCGTTAACGCGAAACTTAGCGATTCAGTGGGCCTTTGTTAGAGGCAACGCTGGACAAGTGCGCGAAAGATCAATGCCGCAGGCTTCGCAGCTTAAATCGACTGCAACAGAAGCGATTATCGCGGTGATTGACGCGGCCGCGGTTTCAACTCCCGCGGAGGAGATTCCGACTGTTTACAGTCAAATTCTCAGTTCACTTAGCTACGTGGACAGAAGGATGTCTGGTTCGGGCATCAGCAAAGACTGCGAGGCTGCGTTGCAGCGTTTTGCAGCGAAGAATCCTCAGCTACCTGCTTCGATCGCAGCGTACGATCGCGCGGTTTCGCAGCCGCTTTTTTGGCGTTCGCGGTTCGCGAAAAAACACGGTGAGGCGGTGAAGTCAGGGTACTCGGTAGCTGGATCGTTGATGTCGCGAACGTACGAAATTTCGCAGTTCGCTAAGCCGGAGATGTATGGCCCGCATCGTCCAGGAAAACGTGAGCTTGTCACGTCAACATTCACAACCGGCGCGGGTTGGCGCGTAGCGGATGCGTCGCAGTTCATCGTTGGCGCCCGTGTTGCTGATGAAAAAATACTACGTCTGTACGAGGGCAGCCTTACTGCGATCAGTCAGCTACAGGGGATGTACTACTGCAACGTTGCGATCGGTATGCCAGTCGAAAAGGCACTGGGTGACCTGAAAATTGGCCTGGTCGTCAATGACGATTACCCCCCTTTGAACATCGAAGCTGCCGACGCGATTTCATCGGGAGAGTCACAGGATTTTCTGGAATTTGGCGGCGCAGTGAAGCAGCTTCACCTGGAAGCTTTGGTCACTCGATTGGCAACGTTGCCAGGTCGAGCGCATCAATTGGTGCCGCTCGGGACGTTATCGTCACTGCAAGATGATCGTATAAGCCCTATCGAGCAAGCATGTTGGAGAATGGATGTGGAACCGCACTGGGTTCGACACCGCTATTTCACGGTTGCGATACCCGGAAAACTACCTAAGTAGATCGAGGTCGTCGCCCATCGCGATGATCAGATTAGCACTGGATTGTGATTAGCGGCGACGCCGGAAGTTGCCGCTGCTGCTATCCCAAGATGAACCGAATCCACCGCTCCATCCACCACCTCGTGACCGCCGGTAGCCTGCCCGCCGCGCGTGGTTTTCCAGTGCACCGCCCGCTGCGTGTGCCATGGCATTGATTAAGATTTGTGTCAAAGGATGTGTTGCGACCTTGGTCAATTGTTCGACCGCTGTCGGTCCCCATCGCTGCGATTGGCGGATCTTTTCCCATAGTTCATCCACGTCTCGTGCGTCGCGTCCGCGATAAAGTTCTTCGACAAGATCTAGCGAACCCACGAATTGAGAACGGGAAGAGTTGAATTCAGATGCTCGGAACTGTTGGATCATGCGACCCAAAGCATCCAAGTATTCTTGGTGTTCGCGAATATCATCACGGCGTCGTCTCGCGGCATCGTCTAAGTGTTCGATGTCTGATTGGACGCCAGATAGTTGAGCGACGATTTGGTCGTCGGTAATCTCAGCGGTTGATCTCGCCCGACGTGCTAGGTCTCGCGTGTCTGCCCGGTCAAGCATTTGTCGGAACACAGTGATTGCTTCTCGATAATACGGGCCTCGAGTGTTTTCCAAATCGGTGAGTTCGTGTTCCAACGATTCGGTTTTCTCCCGAAGTTCGTCTAGTGTTTTTACCTGGGCAACGTGGCGTGCCCTTTCCTCTTCGGCGGCCTGGATCTTCTCAGGTAAGCCTTTTTCGGCTGCGATCTGATCGCGACGACGCTCCAGCTCTTGCATCACAGTGTCGAACGATTGCCGATCACCAGCGATGACCTTACGCATCTGTTCGGGGGTTGTTCTCAGGAATTCGTATCCCTGTTTTGCCTTTTTGAAATCGATCAGCTTCGCGATGGAGCGATCCATCCGCCGGGTGAAGCCTCGCTTGGGGTAGGTCGATGTGCCAAATCCCTGATCGTACAAATATCGAAAGAGCTTGCTGTTGTCGTAGGCAGGTAGCTTCTTTGCAGCGTCTTGTTCAATCTCGTTCAAATTTGCTTCGGCACGTTCCAAAGCGGCTTCGGCAACAGCAGCGCGATCCGACAAGGCAACGAACTCCTGGTCCTGACGAAGAATCGTCTCGACTTCATCAGCGATCGACCCCTGTTCTTCTAGTGCCGCGTCTAGTTGTGAAGTGATCTCAGCCAGCGTCTGTTCTTCACGATCGCGATTAAGATTCAGCCGATCCAGGGACTGACGAAGCTGGCTGCGGTGATCTTCTTTTCGCTCCATGATCTGCACGACGGTAGACCGGATTTCTACCCAAGTCGTTCGTATCGCGTCACGAGTTAACTCAGGCAGATAGTGTTCAGCCAAGTCAACGAGCGCTTCGGCGCGGGTGTCATCCAATTGGTCACGTTGTTCTTTTGTCGCGCCGATCGATTCTCTTGCGGCTTCAAGCGTTTTCTGCGCGTTGGCGTAGCCGTCCATCAGCTGCTGGTGAGCGGTGGGACCGGAGATGGGCATGAGCGGTAAAACCTAGTTGCGATTACAGAGTGTCGTTGTAGAGCCAATGAGATTTAGCGAGTCCAATGGTGTGTTAGCCAAAGAGGTACCAAAGACCACCTGCCGCGACAGCCAGGGACGCTGCTCCGAAGAGAATGCGGTCTCTCCAAATCCAGCAGTGAGCGATGAAGCTGCTCATGCCGGGTGCTGGGTCTTCATACGTGTGCAGCGTTTCCATGTACTGGCTGATCGCCGCATCAATTTCAGCTTCCGTCACATCGTCTCCGGACAAGCGAGCGGTTCGCATTAATTTGTCTCGCAAGTTCTTGCGGATGTCATCGCGGCGAAACATTTCTTCGGCGGTTTCGCGTTGCTGACGCATTTCGCGAGCGACATCCATCACGCGGAGTGTCTCTTGAAGTGTCAGATTTTCACCCGGCAATTCGATTCGATCGCGCGCGGGAGCTTGAGACTGGGCTTGAGATGCGTTGGACATTGTCTTTTGTTGAAATGGTTGGCTCGGTGTTTTCCTACCCTAATGGGGCTGTTTTGCAGGAGTCTAGGGAAGCGGATAACACCAGGGCGGACTCTCAATATCTTACGCAATCGACCGTGTTTGCGGACCCACTGAGATTCTCACTTCCGGCGAATACCCGTTGGTGAGTCCTGGGGAGACTCGCGCGCCTTGCATGATTGCTCTTTCGGCCTCAAAGACATAATCTTAAGGCGGATGATTTATCAATCCAATTGCCATTTTTGACCTCTTCAGTGGAGAAGCCTCGGGCATGTCTGAGCAAGCACAAGCATCCGCGCCGAAAGAAAGCGCACCCAAGACCCAAGAACGTGACATGTCGTCGATGCGAAAGTACCTGGATCGCGCCGTCGTCGTCTTAAAGAAATTTGGCGTCGACAGCGCGAATACGGCTCCACAAGAACTGATTGCCTTGTTGGAAGAAGTCAAGCATCTCGACGAAGACAAGGTGCTTGCCATTGCCGATGTGATTCAGCACATGAGTTCGTTTAACGCGCTGGTTCGCGAGAATGTCGAGAGCATCAAAGTGGGTAACCGATACATGGACATCACCACGATGTTCGACTCGGTTCGCGAAGACAGCAAACGCCTGATTCAGCAACTGGACGACGGCAAGATCAGCGGCACCGAGAAACTATCCAATTGGTGGATGAAGATGCGTCGCGGTTCACCCAATGATCGCTTCGAAAAAATTGTGGAGGTCTACGGAGAGGTCGCCAAAGACACCAAAGAAGCGCTCAAGAGTGAGCAAGCGATCATGGAAGGCTACATCGACTTTCGTTTCGCGTTGAAAGAAGCCGAGGTCTTGGCTCGAGAATTACTCGACACACATGCACCGATCTTGGAAGCTGCGAAAGAAGAACTCTCCGCCGCGCAAACCGCTTTGGACGAGTACGCTGGCGAAGACCAAGGAGGCAAAAGTGCCCTGGAGTTGCGACGAGATGAATCGCGTCATCGCTACGAAAAGGAAGACGAGAATTTTCAGTTGCTCAAAGATATCGCTGAAAACTTGGAGATCGGCTACGACGTCGGTGAAACACTGATCAGTAAGCTGCGTCAGACACACACAGTCAAAGAACGTGTCTATCGCCGAGCCGTCACATTCTTCACCACCAACGAGCATGTGTTCACAATCTTGGGCACCGTCTATACCAGCCAACATGGCTTGCATGAAGTTACGCAAGCGACCGAGGCTATGAAGGATGGTGTGAACAAAGGTTTGGAAGATGTGGCCGAACTTGGACGTGAGCTTGAACGTGCCGCGTTGAAAGCTGGCTACGGCAGTACGATCGATCCTGAGTCCGTACAAAAGTTGGTCGATGCGATTAGCGGATTCCAAATCGAATCACTGGAAATGATCGCGGAACTTCGCAAAGAAAGCGAAGAAAGCACCAAGGCGATTCGCAAGAGTGTTGAAGAAGGAAAGAAGAAGTACCAGGAAACGCTCGCGAAGCACGCCCGCGGCGATCGCTTAAGCGGTTGAGCGCCGCGCCCAATTTGGACGACAAAACGAAGCGGACTGGCTCATAACCAGTCCGCTTTTTTGCGTTCTTGAGGAAATTTGGCGCGACCTGTGTCTACAGGATCCGCCGGGGTGGAACGAGCGCATTGGAAACCAGCAGCCCACCGACCAAACTGACCCCGATCAGGACCATGGTGAATCCAAATTGGACACCTTGAACAGTTTGCTTTTCTAAGAGCGCTGCTAGCGAGCGGTAGCCCAGCGAACCGGGTACTAAAATCAGCATACCGGGCGTTTGTGGGACCATCGCGGGAAGGTCGCGAAGACGAGCGTAAAGATTGCTGCCGCATCCGACCGCCAACGCTCCCAAGAACGACGCCACCTCAATACCGAACTTCGGTTCAATCATCCAGCTGACGATGACACCCAGAATGGAGACGGCAGCAATGATCGGCCACTGCTTGTACCCAGCACGAAAGACGATCGCGAACGCGACCGGCGCGACGCCCAATGCAATCCATCGCCAATGCCCCGCTGGTTCGGGTGGCAATTCGATTGCTGGACGCAAGGTACCAGCCATTCGCCAAACCAAGGTGACTCCTACGAAGAGCGTTGCCAAGCACACCATCGCGCCGGCTAAACGCGCCATGCCGGCCGACAAGTGGCCAACGGCTAACTCGGTAAGGGCAACCGTCAATCGCAGTCCTGGAATCAGAACAATCAGTCCCGCCAATGTGGTCAAGCGATCGTCGATCGGCACCAGATACTTGGCTATCAGGATCGAGCTGACGGCAGCCAAGATACCCGCCAGTGGCTCCAGGAGACCAAACTCCCATTGTCGGCGTTCGTGTAATAGTTCAAGAGCCGCCACGGCGAGTCCAATCGCACCGGCAACGGTTACTTCGGCCAGCGAGCCACCAAAGAAGACCGCGACGCAAATACAGGCCACGGCGCAAGCGAGTGCGTAGATGGGCGCTTTGTAAAGATGCGGAGCCGCGTCAATTTTGGCCAATTGCTTGATCGCTTTGCCCAGCACGATTTCACCACGTTCAACACGGCCAATCAGTTGGTCAAATTGAATGAGCTTATCGACGTCAAATGCGCCGCTGCGTACGTGACGAACGACCGTCATCTCTTCACCCGAGGACTCGGTCAGTGAAATCACCAGCGCGGTGGGGGTATAAAGAAACTCGCCATGAATCCCTAACGATTCGGCGACCTGGCTGAGCACGCGTTCCAAGCGATGCGATGGCGTGCCGTACTTGTGCAGCAGCATCGCGGCATCGATCAGAAACTTCTGCGCGGGTGATTTTGGACTCGGCGACATCGGTTTGGTTGTACCGATAGGAAACCACTCCTCCAAGAGGTGTGGCCGCGACAACAACAAGAGCTACGAGCTTGCGTTCGCTTCGCCGCGTTCCTTGAGGTAGGCCTTCACTGCATCGACAGGGATTGGAATGCCGCGGATTGTGCCATCAACAACCAGTTTGTCACCGACGACGCCCTGAAAGTCGGCTACGATCATTCGATTACGACGTGCCTTGCTGAGTTTGATCATGATCAGCAGCCGATCACCGGGGACGACGACATCACGAAATCGTGCGTTGTCGACACCACCGTAGCCCACCATTTCGGCACCCAGCAGGTCGTTCCGCTGTGTGAAAAAACTTGCCAGCTGTGCGACAGCTTCCAATTGAATGACTGCTGGCATCAATGGCATGCCGGGCATGTGCCCGCGAATCCAGAACTCGTCATGCGAAACGTCTTTGTAGCCCGCGCAACTTAACTCCGCGACATTCTCGGCCAGAATGCCAGTGAGGTGCTCCATCTCATGTCGCTGTGGGTTTCGAGCCCGGATCTCCTCTAAATCGGCGATCGGATTGTCGTAGTCCAGCGAGGACGGATCAAAAAAGAATTCGGTTTTTGCCACGGATCTAGAAGCTCGCCCGATCAGGTCTCAATTGCTCAGGTCTCAATTGCTCAGGTTTTGATCTTCTTACGTTTTGCTTTGCGAGCCTTGGCGCTAGCGGGACGACGCCCGTGGTTAGCTTTTT
>CAYQMZ010000080.1:4585-15397 GCA_964418725.1 uncultured Pirellulaceae bacterium | reverse complement strand
GTCTTCGTCAAAGCCGCCATACACAAAGTTATTGGGCGAGCAAATGACTCCCGTGCGAAAGTCGTTCAGTCCACCACATTTCTCCCAATGGAACGTGGGACTGTCGTTGTAGAAGACGATCGTTCGGTCATGTCCAAACGATTCCGGTTTTCGATCCAGAATCGCAATCGCTTCCGTGAATGACATTTGACCGGCTGCGCGACTGACCGGGTCGTCCACGTCGCGACACATCCGCATGGTCTCTACCCAGCCGGCAGAAGACAGCACCCTCTTGCCTTCCAACTGCGTACCGTCGTCAAGCTCGACCCCACGGACGACACCGTCTTCCACATGCAGTTGTTTCACACCGCAACGCAGTTTCAGCTCGCCACCCAGTTCGCGGTAGCGCCTTACAAGGTTCTTGAGGATCAGACGCACACCAGCGAATGGTCGTGCCAACCCTTCCATAAAGATGCTGCGAAACATGATGCAGAACTGACCGAAGTCCATGTCGTGTTCGCGAGCATTTCCGTACCACATCAGCGGACAGAAAATCATCTCGATCAGCATCGGATCCGTAATCGTCTGATTCAAGACTTCCCGAGCCGATTGCTCGTAAAGCTCCTGATCCAAATCGTCGTACTCAACGATTCGGCTGACCAATTCCTCGAAGTTATCTCTTTGCTCGGGGAACGTGGCAGCGATTTCGGAGCGGAATTGATCCAGCTCGTTTCCAAACTTCAGCTCAACGCCTGGAAACTTGATTGAGGAACCGACCTGCGGCGAAAGTGCAAAGTCATCCCACTTGAAGCGAAGCTGCCGAAGCAATCGAGCAAATGGACCTTTGCGAGTTCCCTTCGGCGTGTAATTCGTGACGGCGTGTAGTCCGACGTCGTAGTCTCGCCCGTTGAGGCGATAGAAAGAATTAAGGCCGCCAATCGTGTTGTGACGCTCGAGTATGCATACCCGTTGATCGTAATGCGCGAGACGAATCCCTGCCGCAAGTCCCGACATGCCAGCGCCGATGATGATCGTGTCGTACATATCGGTTAGCGGCCTTCAATCGAAGATGTCGCCCTGATTGCGTCTCCTCAGAGCTACGCGACTTGGAAGAGAAAGACTGCGTCCGCTCCCGACCTATCCCAGCTACCTAGCGATCTTTTCGAGGTCGCGCATCAGGGGTTCGAGGTACTTGCAGGTGCTCTCCATGCTGGCAAGTTCAGGGTAGTCTTCTTCTGGGATCTGAACCCGATAGCGTTTTCTCAACTCCATCACGATGTCGAGAAAGTCCATGCTATCCAGCTCTAACTGATCACGGAACGACACCTCGTCCTTGATGCTGCTGAGGTCTTCGTCGGGTGCGATATCCTCAAGAATGTCAATGATCTCTTCGCGAATGTCCGCAGGTGTCATCCGTTCGCTTCTCCACTAAACCTTTTTGATTATGACCGCTGAATTGATACCCAGCATTCCAAACGAGTTGTTCAGCACGTAGTTTACGTCGCCGATTTCTCGCGCTTCGTTCGTTACTAAACCCGGAAGATCGCAATCCGGATCCAAATCGTCCACGTTGATTGTGGCGTGCACGATACCATCCTGGAATGCAGGTAGGTTGCCAGCAAGCTCAAGCGAACCCGCTGCGCCCATCGAGTGACCGATAAAGCTCTTTGTATTGTTGATGTAGGTGTTTTCGCATTCCCCGAACACGCGTCGCAAGGCTGCACACTCTTGCGTGTCGCCGCTTGCTGTTCCAGTGGCATGCGTACTGACGATGTCGATGTCGTCCGCATTCAAACCGGCACGCTTCAAAGCCAAATTTACACACTCGGCTTGGCGTTCAGGGTTCGGCAAAACAAAATCAGTTGCGTCCGTGTTCATGGCGTAACCAGCCAACTCACCAATGATGTTGGCACCGCGAGCCACTGCATCTTCATAGCGCTCAAGCACATACAGACAACCTCCCTCGGCGACGACAATTCCTGTTCGGTCTTTGTCGAAGGGCCGGGACGCTTTGCTTGGATCTTCGTGAGTCGCCAAAGCACCTTGGCTATGGAAACTAGCGAAGATGCCAAATGTATGAATGCTCTCGCTCACGCCACCCGCTAGTGCAACGTCGCATTCGTGCAGTCGCAGCATCTGAGCACCTTGGATCAAGCCAGCATTACCAGCAGCACAAGCGGCGCCGATCGTGTAGTGCGGGCCCGTGATGTCCATGTTCAGTGCGATTTCACCGGCTGGGTTGTTAGCGACCGTTCGCGGATTGTGGTGATGCGACCAGAACTGCGTGTCGTAGTCGTAGCCCTTGATCTCAAAGATCTCGTTTTCGGTTTCCACATTGCCGTGCTCGGTTACACCGACGTAGATTCCGACGCGTGACTTATTGACATTGTCCCAGTTGATCCCGGAATTCTCGACCGCTTCATTGGCAACGTAGATACCAATCGATCCAGCACGCGTTCCTCGACGCACTTCCTTACGAGATTGATGTCGCTTGACTTCGTAATCGCAAATGCCAGCAAGAGTTTTGCCGAAGTAACGGATCTCGTAGGGACTGACGCCCGACTTGCCTTCCAGCAGAGACTCCCGATACGTAGCGAGATCATTTCCGTTCGGTGCAGTTAGACCGATACCGGTGATCACAATACGCTGTTGGTTGAAGGGCGAAGTTGAGCCAGCAATCATCGGGCTGTCCTAGATCTAAGCCCACTGGGCTATCCTCGATGTTCGTTTGGTGCAGCTTGTCGGGACTACTTCAGTACCGCTACCAATGTGAACAAAATCCAAAGATCCTGAACTCCTGAGGCTACCCAGTTCCACACCACTTGGCAAGCCGCTGCATTCCCTCAGCCGTGGAAATCTTCGCCTCATAACCGAAGTCTTTGCGAGCCGCCGTGATGTCGAAGTAGTGAGAAGTCGCGAGTTGAGCCGCGAGAAATCGAGTCATCCGGGGTTCTTCCGTTTTCCGCGTGACTTTGTAGAGACATTCCAGCAAATAGCCGGCAGCCCAAGCGACCCGAAACGGAATCTTCTTCCTAACCGGCTCAACTTTCGCGAGACGAAGGATATCGTTAATCCAGTCCCAGCAGTTCACGGGCTCGCCTTGCGAAATAAAGTAGGCCTTGCCGCCCACTTTGGAGTTACCCGACGCGTCCCGTTCCAGCATGGCGTCACCGGCTTGGACATGTGCCATGGCGGCGTTTTCGACGTAGACCATATCCACGAGGTTCGATCCATCGCCAACGATCCTCAGCTTGCGTTTGCGTGCCCGATCCAGCAAACGCGGAATCAGGTGCTGATCCCTCGGCCCCCAAATTAGATGCGGGCGTAGAGCACATGTTTGCAGCTTTTCACTGTTCGCCTCTAGCACCGCCTGCTCTGCGAGCGCCTTAGTGTGCGGGTAGTGGCACAGCCATTTGTCTGGGTAAGGAGCCGACTCATCAACGTTGCATTGATCGGTACCATCAAACGTTACGCTAGGACTGCTCGAGTAGACCAACCGAGGCACGCTATTCTGCATGCACCCCAGCAGAACGTTTTTGGTGCCCACTGTATTGATCGAATGAAAGCGGTGCCAAGGCCCCCAGATGCCCGCGACAGCCGCCACGTGATAGACGACATCAATGCCCTCACAAGCTCGCGTCACGGCGTCAGGGTTTCGCAGGTCACCCTGGATGTGTTTGACGCCAAGATCTTCTAGGGCCTGGTAACGCATCCGCGAGAGCGACCTCACGGAGTCACCCCGTGCCACCAGTTGTTCGACAATGTACTGGCCGAGAAACCCGCCACCTCCCGTCACGAGACACTGTGTCATTGCTGACCGCCGTCTGCTGAAGCCACGGTTCCAACTGCGCCATTTCGTAGTGCTTCTGCGGACTGGAAGCACGCACGGATACGCTTATCCACTAAAGCAACCAGTGCATCGTCGTCCAGCTCGCGAACGATTTCCGCGGGGATTGGCTCACCGGCCTCGAGCACGACTCGAGCCAACTGCGGGAGACTTTTCCCCTTGGGCCAGACGTTGTAGGCTCCATTGATCGCGACTGGTACGAGAGGAACCTTTGCTTTGCGAGCCAGCATGCAAAAGCCACTCTTAAGCGGCGCGATCTGCCCATCCTTCGTTCGCGTGCCTTCTGGAAAGATTACTACCAACTCGCCACGCTTCAGCCGTCGTAGAGTTTCCTTTAGCCCAGAGATGCTCATGCCATCGCGGCGAACAGGGATTGCATCGTAGAACCGAATCAGCCGTCCGAAGATCGCAGAATTAAATAGATTCTCGCGAGCCAGGTAATTCATGCGGCGATCGCATAGCGAACCGAGCAAAATCGGATCCAAAACACTTTGGTGGTTGCTGCACACCAGTGCTCCACCAGACTTAGGGAATTGATCGATGCCCCGCAGCTTCAAGTTGAACAGCAACTTGCCGACGACCCGCACGCCGATCCGTGAAAAATCGTAGACCGCACGCTGCATGTAAGGTCGTTGCACCAACTGCTGCCTTTTGCCTTGTTGGCCTTCGGTGGGCAAGCTGTCCGACGACGTATTCGTGGAATTCATGCGTTCATGATGACGCCATGGGTGCTCAGCGGCAACCTACGGCAGGCAATGCAGCACACCGAAGCGACTGGGAATCGCAGCCGCACCAGGCGCGGGGCAGAAACGAAAAGAGCTCCACCAAGTGGAGCTCTAGATCGTGCGTTGCAAAATGTTTGGCGATTAACGCTTCGAGAACTGAGTTCCTCGACGAGCACCACGCAAACCTGGCTTCTTTCGTTCCTTCATACGCGAGTCTCGCGTCAGGAACCCACCGTCACGCATGGCAGCAAAGGCTTCTGTGTCGTAGCTGACGAGAGCACGGGCGATCCCCATGCGACACGCACCAGCCTGTCCAGTGTTTCCACCGCCGTGGACACGGATGATCACATCGACTTCGCTTTTCTTGCCAGCGGCTTCAAGCGGCTGAGTGATGACGCTACGGTCCTGCTCGTTGGGGAAGTACTCTTCCAACCCACGCTTGTTAATCAAGACCTTACCGGAGCCTGGACGAATCCGAACTCGAGCAACAGACGTCTTACGACGACCAGTTCCCAGTGCGTCGTTGTTAATCTTGTCTTTCTTTACGGCTACCATAACGTTTCCCTAGTTTGCTCAGCGTGAGCGGCTTTTGGCTTGTTTCGTTCGAGCGTCAATCAAACGGTCTTAGGAGCTTCCATGACCTCTGGCTGTTGGGCCTGGTGTGGATGATCAGCACCGGTGTAAATCTTCAGCTTGGCGAGCATGTGTCGGCCCAGCTTATTCTTCGGCAACATGCGACGCACGGCTTCTCGAAGAACACGTTCCGGCAAACGCTTACGCAGGCTTTCGGCGGTTTCTACCTTCAGGCCAGGATAGCCTGAGTAGCGAGCGTAAGTTTTTTCTTTCCACTTCTTGCCTGTGAACTCGATCTGCTCGACGTTCGTGACAATCACAAAATCGCCAGTATCGACGTGCGGGGTGTAGGTAGGACGATGCTTACCCATCAGGATCACCGCAATCTTACTGGCCAGACGACCGACAACTGCGTTCTTGGCGTCGACTACGTACCAGTTGCGCTTAACCTCGCCAGGCTTAGCCATGTATGTCTTTTGGGCGACCACGTCTCTAACTCCGCAATTCCAGTGTTCTTGGAATCACGAATCGTATTCGCTCTGGCCATTTCCTTCAATAGCCTGATTTGGCGGATACAGGCAGTTTCGTGCTTCTTTTTTGGTTGTTTGGTTAGACTTTGACGCCCGGCGGCGGCGGCACCAGCGACCGTTGGCCCACGGGGGATGGGAAGTCTAGGCGAAACCCCTGCATTGCGGGACCATCTCTGATAGCGAAGGCTATTCGAATGGAATCGATTGTGTCAGAATCGGGCAACGGCGAGACACGGAGGTTCGAACGTTCATGAAGTTGGCAGTTCTTAAAGAGACATACCCAGGCGAACGCCGCGTCGCCCTGGTCCCATCGGCCATAAAAAGCTTGAAAAAGCTGGGTTTTGACGTCTTCATCGAGCAGGATGCGGGCCGGGAAGCCGGGTTCGCCAACGACAACTACGACGAGGCCGGTGCGTCAGTGGTCTCGCGTTCGGATTGCCTAAAGGCTGATGTGATCGCTCAGATCCGCTGCCTCGGTGCCAATAAGGACGCCAATCTCGCAGATCTGCGCAGCGGACAGATCTTAATCGGTATGTGCGATCCGCTCGGTAGCACAGACTCCATCCAACGTGCTGCCGAAAAAGGAATTTCTCTACTGGGGCTGGAGCTGATTCCTCGCATCACCCGTGCTCAAAGCATGGACGTCCTCAGCTCAATGGCCTGCGTTGCCGGCTACCGCGCGGTGATCCTGGCGGCGGCAGAGCTTCCTAAGATGTTCCCACTGATGATGACTGCGGCAGGCACCCTGTCCCCCGCTCGCGTGTTCGTGATTGGTGCCGGAGTCGCTGGACTGCAGGCGATCGCGACCGCGAAACGACTGGGAGCAGTCGTTCAGGCCTACGATGTTCGGCCAGCGGTGCGTGAGCAGGTCGAGAGTCTGGGCGGTAAATTTGTCGAACTAGAACTGGACGCGGGAGCTGCCGAGGACAAAGGTGGCTATGCAAAGGCAATGGGCGACGAGTTCTATGAGAAACAGCGGGCCTTGATGGCATCTGTTGTCGCCGAGAGCGACATTGTGATCACCACGGCTGCGATCCCAGGCAAACAGTCGCCGCTGTTGATTACGGAAGAGGCCGTGAAGGGCATGCCTGACGGCGGAGTCATCGTTGATCTCGCCGCTGAGCGTGGCGGCAACTGTGCTTCCAGCGAACCTGACGAACGCGTGTCGATTCACGGGATCACGGTGCTTGGGCCAACGAACTTGGCATCGGAAATCCCGAATCACGCCAGTCAGATGTTCTCCAAGAATGTTACGACGCTGGTCCAACATCTAGTGACCGATGGCGAAATCAACTTTGACATGTCAGATGAGATCACCTCAGGAACTCTGGCATGCGACAAAGGCGAGGTGCTCCACCCCAGATTGCGAGACATCTTGGGCTTGGACCCGCTGCCTTCAGGCAATGACGAAAACGATCCCACCGAAGCGGAATCGTCGGCTGACTCCGGTGGAAACCAAGGGGCGAACAAGCAAGAGACCAACAAGGGAGAGGACAAATGAATCAACATAGCGTCCTACGTGTCTGCCGATGGCTTGGCTACCTTTCGCTTTGCCTATTCCTCTGTAGTTGGCTGCCCGGATGCGGCGGCGGCGGCAGTGCAGAGAGTGCCGACGGCAACAAATCCAAGAAGAGTGACAAATCGCTAAGTGACAAGTCGCCGGCAACCGCAGATGATTCGCAACCAAATGATGCGAGTCAGGAAGAACCGGCGAAGGTGGCTTCGACCACATCCGGTAAGACTCCACCCACCTCTGGTGACGGTCCACAATCCGACGCCATTGCCGCGACGTCCGCTCCGCCGACAAACATCGCTCAAGATGCAGTGGAAGCCCCGCAGCCGACACAGCAATCCCCCGCCGGATTCACGAAGTTCGACATGTTGATGGCGGCACTAAGCATTTTCGTGTTGGCGATCTTTGTTGGCTTCGAAGTCATCACAAAGGTACCGCCAACCCTGCATACGCCTTTGATGTCTGGTTCAAATGCCATCAGCGGTATCACGTTAGTAGGTGCCTTGCTGGTTGCCGGACGAGGTGACTACGCAGCTTGGCTGGGTGTGCTTGCGGTGATCTTCGCCACGATCAACGTGATCGGCGGATTTTGGGTCACCCACCGCATGCTCTCAATGTTCCAGCGCTGACGAGAGGCCAGCAGCAGATTGATTCAGTTGCCGTTGCGATAACAGCTGACGGACAACGCACTAACTCAGAAGCAGCAAAAGCTCAGGACGAGCCACGTGGTCAAACTTTCGTACCTTATCTCTGCCGTACTGTTCATTGTCGGGCTCAAGCAGATGGCCCGCCCGCGCACCGCGGTTCGCGGAAACTTGTTGGCCGCTGCAGGGATGTTCTTGTCGGTCATCGTCACGTTTCGCGATGTGTTTGCGAACGTCAGCGGATTCAACCTGTTCCTTATTGTTGTCGCGTTGTCCGCTGGGACTTACATCGGAGCCCAACTAGCGCAGAAGATTGAGATGACGGCCATGCCGCAGCTCGTTGCGCTCTTCAACGGGTTTGGCGGTATCGCGTCCGTACTGGTCGCCGGAAGCGAAATCCTCCGGATCGACGAATCCACGACGACGGACGTATTGATTGCCACCGCTCTGTCAGGAGTCATCGGGGCCGTAACGTTCACCGGTAGCCTAGTGGCATTCGGCAAGCTGCAAGAACTTGACCTCTTCAGGAAACCGTTGGCGATCGAAAACGGGCAGAAGATCAACCTAGCACTCGCCATCGCTACGTTGCTGCTAACTCTGCTGGTGGCCAATGGGTCGATCCTCTCCTTCTGGCTGGTTGTACTTGTGGCCGGTGCTCTCGGCATATTGCTCGTCGGACCGATCGGCGGAGCAGACATGCCTGTCGTGATCGCGTTGCTCAATTCGTATTCCGGAATCGCCGCCGCCGCGACGGGCTTCGTCGTCGACAACAATGTTTTGATTATTGCTGGCTCGTTGGTTGGCGCGTCGGGCATCATCCTCACACAAATCATGTGCAAAGCCATGAACCGGTCGCTCACCAACGTGCTCTTCGGCGTAATGGACGGTGGAGGCGGCACGGATGCGGACGTTGACGAAGTCTATGCAACGGTCAGAAGTACTTCGGCTGATGATGTGGCAATGATTCTCGAGACTGCACAGCGAGTCGTCGTGGTCCCTGGATACGGCATGGCGGTAGCCCAAGCACAGCATGCTGTTCGCGACATGGCAAACCTACTGACGGCGCAAGGAGTCAACGTCGAATACGCCATCCACCCCGTCGCCGGTCGGATGCCAGGTCACATGAACGTGTTGCTCGCCGAAGCGGATGTGCCGTACGACAAACTTCTGGAGATGGATGTCATCAACCCAACGATGGAGACCGTCGATGTGGCGATCGTCATCGGTGCCAACGACGTCGTGAACCCCGTCGCCAAGACGGATCCTCAAAGCCCAATCGCTGGGATGCCCATCATTGATGTCGACAAGGCACGAACCGTTGTCGTGATTAAGCGATCACTGAGCCCCGGGTTTGCGAAAATCCCGAACCCTTTGTTTGCGGCGGACAACACACTGATGCTATTCGGAGATGGCAAGAAGGCCGTTTTGGACATCGTCACGGCTCTCAAAGAAAACGCGTAACGTTTGCTGCCGAACCGCTGCCTCGACGCCGCGTTCGCTGCTAGGAAAAGACGACCAGATCGACGGCTACGTAACCGATCGAGCCGATCAGAATCAAAAGAGCCGCCGGTTTGAGCAACTGCGAAACAAAGTAGTAGCGGTTCGAGGCTGACCAAAAGTAGTGAGCGTTCATGAACAGAGCGACTCCAAGGTACATCACCCCTATTGCCACCGCTTGGTCATCTCCGTAGCGAACCAGCCGAATTGGCTTCCCACCGATGAACCAACAGCTTCTGTAGGTCATCGCCATGATGCCAATCACAAAGGGAATGCTGGCAAAGCCAAAGCCGTTACCCCAGCGAGAGATCCAGTCGTCCTGATCGGCATCGTCCGTCAGGGCGCTGGCTGCACGCCCCGAGTTCTCACTTCGAAAGTTATACATAGGCTCGATACACGTCGTTCGTTAGCGAGAGATTCGGGTCACCAGGCACACAGCAGCGTTTCAATGCGTTGGTTCTACCGAGGGAGGGGATGGACCATCGCTTGCTACTCCTCTACTAATTCGAACTTCACAAACGAATCTTTGGAAATCTCCGACCGCATCTAAAATCCCAATGCGGCAATCATCAAATCTCGCGTGTACAAGGAAACGAAATGCCTAAGGTGACGACCATCAGCCCCGACGTCTTGGCCGAACCGATTGTCGCTCCCATGTCGTGTCGCAACTTGGCGGCCTCAACCCTACAAGAAGTTGTCGGCGCGGAGCCTACGCTGCTGGTGTTTCTACGTCACTTTGGGTGAACATTTTGTCGCCAGCAGGTCGTCGACCTGCGTCAGACCTCGGAATCCCAGGACCGCAGGTTGCCTCAAACCGTATTCGTGCACATGGGAACTCCACATCAGGCCGAACGGTTCTTTTCGAAGTATTGGCCGGCCGCGTCGGCGATCGGGGACCCAAAACAGCGTTATTACCGTGCCTTCGGCGTACAGTGGGGGACGTTTCGGCAATTCTTTCAGATCGGTGTTTGGCGGGCATTTCTCCGTGCATATCGCTTTGGCGTTGGCATCCCGTACGGCAATACAATGCGGAACCCGGGAGCCGTCTTAATCCACGGAACAAGCATCCTGTATTCGCAACGATTCGAACATTTCGGCGTTCAGGTCGATATCCAGAAGATTCAACAGGCTGTTGCACATTCGGCCTAACCGGCGAAAATCGGAATCTCCAAAGACCAGAAAAGAAGGCCCACCTCATGTCTCGATTATTTTCCGCTATCGTTCTCTCGCTCATAGTTTCTGCTTCCGCCTGCGCAGAAGCTTGGCCCCAATACCGCGGCTCACTCGGCAACGGTAAGTCCACCGAGTCATTCAAGAACGTTGGGCGTTTGAATACTGTTTGGAAAGTGCCAACATCTTTGGGCTTCAGCTCGTTTGCGGTTGCCAATGGCCGCGCCTTCACGCAGATCCAAGTGGACGACCAGGAAATGGTCGTCGCACTGAGCGCCAGCACGGGCGAAGAGTTGTGGCGTAAACCACTTGGCAAGAGTGACTGGCGAGGTGG
>CAYQMZ010000080.1:0-4525 GCA_964418725.1 uncultured Pirellulaceae bacterium | reverse complement strand
CGCGGGTGCTCCAGATAACAAAGGTGGAGACGGCCCACGCTCGACACCAGCAACGGACGGCGCCAACGTCTTCGTGTACGACGCACATCTAGCACTTTGGTGCTTCGACGCAACTAGCGGTGACCTGGTTTGGAAACGCGACGTCATGTCCGAGTACGAAGGACGCAACATCAAGTGGCACAACGCATCTTCGCCTTTGTTGGACGGCGACCGAATTTACGTTGGAGGTGGTGGCAAGAACCAGTCGTTCTTGTGCTTCGACAAATCAACCGGTAAGGAGCTATGGAAAACTGGCGACGAGGAGATCACGCACGCCACGCCTTCACTCACGGAAATCGACGGTAAGAAACAAGTCATCTTCTTTGTGCAGTCAGGGCTCGTCAGTATCGACCCCAACAGCGGCAATGAACTGTGGCGTCAAAAGTATGACTTCGCCGTCTCGACAGCAGCATCGCCTATCACCGACGGAAACCTTGTTTACTGCTCGGCCGGTTACGGAGTCGGGGCTGGCCTTTACAAGGTGACCGACAATTCAACGACAGAACGAGTATGGCGTAAGCCTTCGAAGCTGATGAACCATTGGAGCACGCCGATTGTGCATGATGGTCACCTGTATGGGATCTTCGAATTCAAAAAGTACGGCAAGGCACCGCTCAATTGCGTTGAATTGAAGACTGGCAAAATCAAATGGTCCAAACGAGGATTCGGGCCAGGTAACTGCATTCTGGTCGGTGACACGTTGGTTGTGTTGTCCGATGCGGGCGAAGTCGTCTTCGTAAAGGCCCAAACGTCAGAGTACGAGGAACTGGCACGCGAGGACGTCTTGGAAGGCAAATGCTGGTCTACACCAGCGTATGCTGACGGTCGAATCTATGTACGTAGCACCGAAGAAGGTGCATGTATTGAAGTCGGCAACTAGGTCAACCCAGCACTCCCCTTGCTTTAGGATCGACCCTCCCGAAACTGCGGCGCAGGCGGGAGGGTGAAGTGCCTACGATCATGCCCAGCCGTTCGTTTTCGGCGGTCAGACAAGCTTTAAGGCTGCCTCTAGGAAATCCCAGTATTTTCTCATACACCTACCAATGGAGAGCTTCAGAAATCGAAACACAGTGAATTAGCTGACGATTCAAAACCGCGAGGCAGGGAATGCGTATTAGTCTCGTTGCTGTGTGTCTCTTGATTATGCCGTGGTCGGTCGTGTTGGCCGTCCACCTGGCGATGCAGTTTTTGCAAGATCCCCCGGCCGCCGATCCGCGGGACGTCGCCGAGATTGAAAACATCAGCCGAGCACTCTTTGTCTACCGAAACAGGTATGGCGAGTATCCTCCTGACTTCTCTTCCGGTGATCCCAGGACAGAAATTGAAACACACCTCAGGAAGTGTTTCTCCAATCGGCTGGAAGAAGTGGACTTGCCGTCGGATCTCTCACAACTCGGTCCTCATAACGCTCTCTACTTTTGGCTGAAGGGCTTTAGCTCAGATCCCGAAAAACCATTAACGGGAAAGAAGCGAGGTATGTCGCCGCTGCATGATTTCTCAATCACGAGATTTCAGGGAGACACCTACTATCCGAATTCCGGGAAAGCCCCTTTCGTCTATTTCTGTGGCAGGCAATATGCCAACGCGAAGTGTAAGGTCCCCGGTTGCGGCGTGGCCTATCCCTATATCGCTGCCAGTAGCGGGAACACTCGCACATTCGAAAACAACGGAAGCTTCCAGATTCTATGCGCCGGAAAAGACGGTTACTTCGGCGAAGATCAGGCAGTAACGGGCACCAAGATTTTCGGCGGGCACACGGATAACTTGAGTAACTTTGCGATGGGTCCGCTCGGCAACCAAGCAATCCTGCGAGTCAGACGCAGTCTCGCTCGGACTCGCATCGGGGCCGCACTTCTGTCGGCCATCTGTACTATGGCGTACCCGTTTGTTGTACTGTCGCGGTCGAAGCCAAACGGCGTTCAAGAGCTACGCAAGTTGGTAACTCAACAAGCAAAAGCTGAGCCAACGTCAGTGCGGTGGCAATCAATTCTGAATGCTGGGAAAGAAGCTCGGAAGTCGAATGCCATTCGCAGACTGTCGACTCGCCCTCGTGGTCGCGAGCATGCGATGGCGGACGGCAATGAAGCTGATTCACTTTGACGCGGCAGACTACACCCACGCTGCGTTTCGCAAAGACGCGCGTTCAATCGAGCTCAAGTGATTCACGGCTGTGCAGAAACGAAAAAAGCTTGGCCCCGCAAGAAGCAAGGCCAAGCCGTTATTTTACCCGTTACAAGGAAGCCGTAGCTTTTAATCCTGTACGAGCTAGGTGGCTGTCCTAGGACAACCCGCCGGTTGGCTAGGTGGTACCACCTCGCTGGCTGCTACAGAAATAATTCAAAGAACACCTCCTTTCTAAAATGACACGTCGCCATGGCTCCGAATGCCAGAGACGAAGCCGACGAGCAAATTAGCCAATGTGCTGCGTAGCACGACTACTTACATAGTTGCAGAAACCGTGATTGCTGCAAGCCAAGTTTTTCAACCGCCCAAGAACCGCGGAAAATCGGCGATTCAAGTTTCGGATTGTGTACCACTTGGTGTGTCAGCTTCACGACAGCAGCTTGGACACCACTGCTTGCAACAACGTGATTAGACAGGCCTGTCATCCCTGGGTTCGCGCGAAAAAATCGTCTTCAACGCGATTCAACCAAGAACAGACGAGCACTTCCCATAGCACGTGTGGGCCGCCTTCAGGAGAACGAGCACGTCGGCAGGTTGCGTTGCCAAATGGCGTGGACCATTCAAGTCGGCCGGCCACAGTTAGTCAGCGACCGACCTTTCGGTAATCACAGTAGGGCTGGATCTTTCCCACCGGATCCTGGCCCTAATTCTGCCACGATTCCGGATCGTGACGCCTGGGTTGAGCGTCTCGGCGGCCTGTGCCCCACTGTCTCCTTTAGCGACTCAACTTCGAGGTGTAGGATTAACCTTAGTCGAGCGTCCTCTGCCGTGGATGCTTTCCATCGAGATATCTGAGACCTGCGGTCGCTGGTTCTATTTAGTAGGAAGAAACGGAACATGAGTTACATCGAAAAACACGATCCAGCAGTTTGGGCGGCAATCAAGGACGAGGTGGACCGACAACGTACTGGCCTCGAAATGATCGCCAGCGAGAACTATACAAGTGCAGCCGTCATGGAAGCCTGTGGAAGCGTTCTGACCAACAAGTACGCGGAAGGCTATCCGGGCCGACGATACTACGGTGGTTGTGAATACGTCGACGTCGTCGAGGATCTGGCTCGCGATCGTGCGAAAGAATTGTTTGGCGCAGAACACGCCAACGTACAGCCTCATGCCGGTTCGCAGGCAAACATGGCTGTTTATCTGACCGCACTGGAACCCGGTGATACGGTGCTGGGTTTGGACTTGGCTCATGGCGGTCACCTCACCCACGGCATGCGGCTGAACATTTCCGGAAAGCTCTACAACTTCATTAGCTATGGCGTGACGAAGGACACGCACCTGCTGGATTTCGATCAGGTGGCTGCACTGGCCAAAGAGCACAAACCCAAAATGATCGTCGCGGGGGCCAGCGCCTATCCACGCGAGATTCCTCATCCAAAGTTCGCCGAAATCGCAAACGATGTCGGCGCGTTACTGATGGTCGACATGGCCCACTATGCCGGGCTAGTCGCTGCGAAACTGCACAACAATCCGGTCGAAGTCGCCGACTTCGTGACAACAACCACGCATAAGACGTTGCGAGGTCCACGTTCTGGACTTTGTCTTTGCCGCAAGGAACACGCCAAAGGTATCGACCGTAGTGTCTTCCCTGGAACTCAAGGTGGCCCACTGATGCACGTCGTTGCAGGCAAAGCCATCTGTTTCGGCGAAGCACTCAAGCCTGACTTCCAAACGTACGGCCGAAACATCATCGACAACGCCAAAGCACTTGCGGAAGTCCTCCTAGCTGGCGGGTTGAAGTTGGTCAGCGGTGGCACGGACAACCATCTGTTGCTTGTCGATGTGACGCCTCTTGGAATCGGTGGCAAGATTGCCGAAGAGACGCTCGATGAGTGTGGGATCACCGTCAACAAAAACATGATTCCGTTTGACGAACGCAAGCCGGTTGATCCATCCGGAATTCGAGTTGGCACGCCCGCTCTGACGACACGTGGCATGGGCACCGCCGAAATGCAGAAGATCGGTGAATGGATGCTGGCCGCGTTGAAGAGCCACGATGACGAAGCGGCAGTGAAGAAGATTCGTGCTTCGGTCGCGGAGCTGGCCAACCAATTCCCTGTGCCATCCGACGCGGCTTAGACGCCCGGTTCACTCTTGCGTTGGAAACTCAAGTTCGCGGTACCACTTCCGGTAGATCTCAGATTTTGGGCCGAACGTGGTACTGCAACTCTTGCCAAAGTGGCCTGAATAACGGCTTCCCGCCTGGTTTTCCCGCCAAGCGGAAGCACGTAACACGAAGTCGTCAGCAAGACTCCCTTGACGCAGGACTGCGAATACTTCGATATTGTCGGGCAGAAGC
>CAYQMZ010000079.1:0-15624 GCA_964418725.1 uncultured Pirellulaceae bacterium | reverse complement strand
TCCAAGTGAATACGGGCTCCGGAAGCGAGAACTGGATCACCGATGGCACCGCAGCGGGTACGGTGCGTCTGGACGAGAGCGATCCTCGTTCGGAATGGCAAGCATTTTGGACGGTATCGACGCATGAACAACTGAAAGGCTCACGACCTATTTGGGATGCAGTTACTCCATTTGCAAACCGACGGCTACTCGACCTAGACGCTGACGACATCACGGGGCAGAATCGGTTTTCCGTCGTCGTGCAGCATGACGATTTGTTCTTCTTCGTCGACGGCACGACGCTGCAAGTCACGGATGGTACCGACCGTGGCCCCGAGAACCTTGGAATAAACCTAGAAGTGGTGGGATCCTATCGCGGCCAGGTCATGATTGCTCGCGACAATGAGCTGTTCACGCTCGACCGCGAAAGTCTATCGCTCGTACCGTTCAACGTAGTACCTAGCCAAACACTGGATTCTGATCCTCGGGCTATTGCAGGTACTGAGGAAGGTCTCTTCTTCTACAATCAATACGATGGCTCATTGCGTTTCGCTTCGAATGGCGACAACGAAGTCACATCTCTCTGGAGCAGCGGTCAGTCCGTTGTTAAGAACGACCTTTGGACGGTCACACGGATCGTAGCGGTGCAGCCGATGGATTCGAAAGTTGTTGTGGGATTAGGCGACGGGATCTACGCCTACGACAAATCGACAGGCAAGACCGAACTGCTGACGGAGTTCGCACAAGAAGCAGGCTTTGGGTGGGAGCACTCTCTTGTCGGCATGGCAAGTTGGCAAGGTAAGACTTATGTCATAAGACACTCTCAACAGCGAGGGGTGGAGGTATGGGAAACCGATGGATCGGTGGCGGGCACCCGACTCTTCGCGCGTTCGGGTTTGGGACGATGGTGGGATTTGACGCCGAATTCTTCAGGCCCGGTGATCATTGGGCAAAGTATGGCTCGGTAAAGCTCGCCAGATACCGCTGGGCATTCGCACCCGGCATGGCTTCGATTCGCAATCGCTGTCCGCCCCCGCGAAATGGAACGGGAGGATTTAGCCAGGGAAAAGCACGCCAATCAAAATCGCGGTCGTCATAGATGAACTGACCGAATAGACCTAGATCTGAGTTGAATCCGACGCCAGCACCGTAGTTCAGAGTTCTTCGTGACGGAGTGAGACCGATCAAAAGGTCCGCGTCGACAACGTCTTCGCTGAAGTCTGTCTGGCCATACGGAGAGAGCGGCTGCCGACCAAACGGTGACACTTCATCATATGGCGTTCGGAACAAGTCGCTGTTTCCGAAGATGTTTGAATTGGCGTTAGGGTTGGGAACGCCGTAGCCACCATACGAATTCTGTCCATTAAAACTCGGTGGGGCAAAGTTGGGTGAATTGAGATTTGGATTCGTCGGTGCCGCGTAGGGATTGAATCCGGGATTTGCGTTGGCGTTGGGGCCAGGGTTAAATCCAAAGTTGGGGTTCGGCGGTAGCTGACCGGAAAATGGCGTCGGACCAAGATTTGGATCGACGGCAGCCGGTGGACCCGGGGTGGTGCCGAAATTGTTGCTGGGAACCGGGGTCATCCCAAATTCAGATGGTGGAGGCTGCCCAACATTTGGATCGAATTGAGCGACGCGAATCGGCTGGCGAACCACTTCCGAGGCACGCATCGGCCCACGGGGATAGTCGCGATCCAGGCTGCCTGATTGCCCGAACGTCACCGACATCCACGACAACAAGATCGTGAACGCCAGCAGAGACTCGAAGCGAAACAAGCGGAACGGCATGGAATTCTCCCCAGGATATCCGCAACGTACATCGATCTCCGCACTACGAAGTGCGTGGCACCGTAGTTTCGTTGCAGCTATATCCAGTTCACCGGAGATACTCGATTTCGCGAGCTAGCGTAAAGGCGAACTTGTCGGTTCGAAGCGTGTTAACCTTTAGCCAAAACATCGAAAGAGCCAAAAAGTTCAAGAATCGAACGCTCGAATTGCTATCATCGCATCGCTGTTAGCAACGCAAGCATCTGATCCCGAGGAGCAACCAAATGCTCAAGACATCAACCCCGGCAACGCGAATCTGGCGGATCGTGGTGCCGCTGATCGTTTGCATGGTCGGTTCAACGGCGATGGGCGGCAAGTTCGGTCGAACGATGGACATTGGTAAGCCAGCTCCGGCGTGGAAAGATCTGCCTGGCGTTGATGGAAAGCAGCACTCGCTTTCGGACCTGAAGCATGAAGTTGTTGTCGTTGTTTTCACATGCAACAGCTGCCCCTACGCAACGGATTACGAAGACCGCATCATCGAATTCGTAAACAAGTTCTGTGCTGTGCAGGAGAAGAAGGCAGCGGACGCGGGTAACAAAGTGACCGTGGAAGACGCAGGCGAGAAGACAAGCAACAAGAAGACTCTTGCTCCCGTTGCGCTAGTTGCGATCAACGTAAACAAGGTCGATGCGGATCTCCTGCCCGCGATGAAGTTGCGAGCTGTGAAGAAGAAGTTCTCGTTTCCATATCTATTTGATGAAACACAGCAGATTGCAAAAGACTTCGGTGCAATCTGGACGCCAGAGTTTTTCGTTCTGAACAAAGAACGCAAGGTGGTCTATATGGGCGCGATGGATGACAGTACCGACGCCAAAAAAGTGAGCAAGCACTACGTTCAGGATGCTGTGATGGCCACACTTGCGGGCAAGGTCGTAGATGTCGCGGAAACCCCAGCCATTGGTTGTCAGATCCGCTGGGAACGACGGCGACGAAGCCGCAAAAGCCGAAAGTCTGTCAGCAAATGATTGGACCCATTTGTGTAGCGGTTGGCCCCGTTAGCGTAGCGATCGGCCCCATTGGAGCGAAAACGGATGAGTGAAAATCCTTACGAAGCCTCACCGATTGCTCAGCAGCGCCGAACGAACAAGTGGCTGTATCTGTCGCTTGTTCTCGCTTTCACTCTGCTTCTCATAACAGGAGCAGGAACATTCTTCTATGTGAAATTGGATCAGGCGCGCCGCATGGAGCAGAAAGCACTCGAACAGGCGGAGCGGGCGAGGAAACTAATGGAGCGTGCCACGTCTGAAGAGGCGAAGCCGCCAACCAGGGGGCCTGAGTAAGCACGGTGAGGCATGGGCGAACCGTTCGGAGGCCGTAAATTCCGCCATCAAACCTTCCGAGTCAGTCGCGGGGAATGACATCTCGTAGAGTCCGATCTCATCAAGCGTCGGGTAAAGCTCGTGGCCGTCTAACTTGTAGGTCACAACGTCGCTGAACTCGACCGTGATGTTTTCGAGTTCTCTGCCCAATACATCAAAACGAACTTCTTCACCGGGAAAAGTCCCGGACGCAAAACTTCAGTGACGATGGGTGGTGCGTTGCGCGTGACGAGGTGTCGGCCGAACTTACCGCTGCATCGACCGCATCAGGCGCCTGGTTTGCAGCCGCTTCATATCTGCCCGGCGTAGTCTATTGATGGGCGTGAGACGTAAGGACTTACGAATCTGACCCGAAAATGTGGACATGCAAACTCATATATCACAGTTTTTGCGATATGAGACGCCGTAGGAATTAGTCCGGAGGCATAGCGTGTTTTGCTGACGCAGAGGCAAATGTTTGACGCACGGCTAGATCACGCTGTAGTCTGTCCACATGTCGCATTGGGGCACACTGCTATGCATAAGAGGTGGAATATGTGCTACGGATTCAGGCCAAGTCGTCAGTCGTGTTTTTGTTTTGGCAGTGTTGTTGCTCTCTTAATCACGCTGGTGGCAACTGTGCCGGCGGAAGTCGTGCTGACAACCAATCAGGATGGCAATCTGGTTTTCACGGGACAAGGTGAAAGCGTTAGTGCAATAGAAGTTCGTTCTCCCCTTGGCGGTTTGATTCCTGTTGGAACGGAGGGCAAGAGTGAGTCCGCTGCGCCGTTTCAGTTCTTTCTCACGAACAACGAGAAGAGCATTACCTGGGCTAATCTTGGAGTGACTTACGAGCTTGATGGTGAATTGGTCACGCGAGCGGCACTGAACCCAGACGTTGAGCCTGTGGGTATCGAAGCTCTGTGGGGAGACGGTCCCCATACAAGAGAGGCAGAGGTCCAGATCGAGGGCTGGCGACCAGTAGGTGACTTGCACATTTCGCTGGATGCAGACCAGAAGTTGGTGTTGTCCGGCGAAGACGTTTTCGTCCATCAACTTTGGATCAATGGAAACGGAATCATTCCTTCACCGAATGCGGACAGTGAAGTTCCGGACAGATTCGGCTTTCTCTACGGAAGTAACAGCGAAACAAGCCAACAAATTGGATCCGCCGACCTGCCATTGGAAGTTAACGGGAGTGTGACTCTCGAAATCGGTATTGATGTTGAACGGGCAAGTGATTTGCGGTTCATGTGGTCTAGCTCGGTGCCGCACAAGGAACCAGTTCTTTCCGACGAGCTTTTGGCACTGAGTAGTCTACGGAGTCCTGTGATCGCTGAAGACCAAATTGGATCCGTACCAACGTCAACCAATGGACTTATCCCAGAGCCATCGGGTACATCGCTGGTATTGATCGCGTCGCTCGTTTGTCTGCTGGGACGGCAAAGACGTGTTCGCTCAAGACGTTGAGGTGGCTTTCGCGTGATGCGTGGTAGACAACGGACGTTGCGGCCAGACTCCAGATGAAGTTCGTCAGAGGTGAAGATGGGCTTGGAATACTCAGGCGTCGATGCCGCTTAATGATTGGCCAATTCGTTCCCATCGTTTGCGGCGGCTGTGTGGTGCACTGAAAAAACGGTGGCGGGAAACTTCAGGCTCAGGCGACGAAATAGCTCGGCGTCCGAAGCAGCTCCGTCTGCGGGTGCGAACACCTGGTAGGCCCCGTCGAAGTGGCTAACTTCAAACTCTGCAGCGAACTCAGCTTTCAGGTAGGAGCTAATCTCCTGCATGCGTTGATCTCTATCTTCTGTCTCTACTGCGACCTGGGACGAATGTGGAAGCTTCTTTCGCTTTCGAAAGTCGACAAGGCCTGTAATGCCAGTGCCGACTAGGAAGACTAGAACCACGCCAATCAGGATCCCCCACGGACTCTGAGTCATCCAGTAGAAGCAGATATAGAACAAGAATTCGGCAGTCATGGAATCGTTTGGTCGCTCATTTAGTTCATGCGGTGCTGCTTGTTGACTCTAGGTCATCAATCAGAACTCGTTCTGGAGCCACAAGTCTCGTCGCCTCGATTTCTCGAGCGGCCAGAACCAGGTTAATGCAAAACATACACAACGCCGCAGCCACCATCGTCAGCACAACTGGCCACATCAGGAAACCACCGTCGACAGCCTCGACCAACGACCACAACCAGTTAACGGTTTGCAGATAAGAGTAATCAGCGTCGCGAAAGTCTTGCATCCAATATTGAATGAATGTCGGAATCGCTGCCGCTCCCGTAAAGACAAGGACGTGAATCAGGAACACAGCGGTCACGCCAAAGTCGGACACCTTTCGCAGTCCAACGATGATCAGCCGCCCTAGTCCCAAATAAAAGGCCATGTACGACCACATGAGGATTGCAAACGGAAACAGTTTGTTCACGTCGAACGCCATTGCGGGTCGATTCGCGGCGCCGATCAAATTCGTGGCCAGAACTAACACGATCAGTGCCAAGAAGGACCCAACGATAAATACGTAGCCCGTTGCGGAACCCGGATTGAACCAGGTCAGGAACATACGTCCGAAAAACGTCTGAGGCAGATCACGCCTTGCCCTGGGTGAAAGTTCGGCGATTTCGCCAGTTAAGAATGCGCCGTAGATCGTCCACACGATTCCACCAAAGATCAGCGTAAGCACAGAAAACGGTTCTGCCGCGATTGTGATCCACAGGTACATCATCCAGCCAGCGTAGACGACCAATTGGACCAGCATAGTGATGCGAATTTGGGTAGAGCGATTGTCACTGGCAAAGGAATTCTGTGCGGCGGCGATCAGGATCAGCATGACCACGACCGTGGCGTATATCGATAGCGCAAACCCGACGCCAATCCAGAACTCGGGTGAATTCAAGGTTCCGCCGCCCTCATAGACCAGTGCCATCAACCAAAATCCCCAAGCCCAGCCGCCGATGAGGAGCATCAATAGCAACAGCACCGAAATCATGGCTTGCCACTGTTTGGACTTGTGCATGCCCGCAAACACTAGGCCCACGCAACTAAACAGGATGGAGACCAGAAATGTGCTGACAAGCAATACGGCGATCGTGCCGACATCCATCCCACGCAAGAGATAGGTGAACGCGATGCAGGGCGCTAGTGCCGCGTAGTAGACCATCATTTGCAAGATGGCGCTACCAAGTTTTCCCGTGACTATCTGCCTAGCGGATAGCGAAGTGATGGATAGCAGCTCGTAGGTTCCGTCTTCGCATTCGGTGGCCAGCGATCGAAAAGCAGAGAACGGTACGATCAGTAACAACGGGACGCAAAGGATCAGGAAATACCCCGAGAGCATGTATCTTCCGGATGGCAGGTAATACACCTTGGGCATCAATAACGAGATTCCCACGAACGACCAACCGGCAGCGAACAGCAGCACCAACCAAAATGACGCAGTGAACTGGCGGCTCTTAAGCGCTTGCCGTGTTTCTTTCACCAAGATTGGATTGAGGTAGTCGCCCAGACTTGTGAGGGCATCATCAATCTTGCTCCAAAGGTTCCGACGTGGTTTTTCCGTCGAAAGATCGTTCGAGGAAGCGGACGGGAATGCGGTATCGCCAGTTGTAGTGCTCATTGAACGACTCCACGTGTGACTTCCATGAAGACATCTTCTAGAGACTTCTGCTGGCTTCGGAATTCGGCCACTTCGAAATTCTCATGGATCAGACTTCGCAATAGCCCGACTTCATCTTCGCGGCTACCGTCGTGAACATAGTGGACCAACTGCCCATCGATGCGGACGCCGCGGATCGCTTCTTGCTGATTCAAGAACCCAGCCAGACCTTCGGAATTGGACAGCACGCGAACAACAACGTCTCGCTCCGTGGTATTCGCCTCGGTGCCTCGCTGTATTTCATCTACGGTGCCAGTGGCAAGCAGTTGGCCGCGTTCGATGATGCCGACACGATCGCACATTTCTGCGAGTTCGGTGAGAATATGGCTGCTCACCAAAACCGTTTTGCCCTGAGACGCAAGTTCTCGAATCATGACTCGCAGCTCGATCCGAGCCCGAGGATCTAAGCCGGCGGCCGGCTCGTCCAAAATCAAAACTGCTGGATCGTGAACCATGGAACGGCCAAGGCAAAGGCGTTGCTTCATTCCCTTTGAGAGACCACGAATCGGTTTTTCAGCCAGCTTATCAAGGCCCGTAAAATCCATGGCGAACTTGAGCGCACGGTGGCGTTCTCGTCCGACAAGCCCGTATGCTCGAGCAAAGAAATCTAGGTATTCGAAGCAATTGACGTTGGGATAAGTTCCGAAATAGTCCGGCATAAATCCCAGACGTTTGCGAACTCGATCGGGGTCATTCAGACACGAGAACCCGTCGACTCGTGCGTCCCCAAAGCTTGGCAGATCCAAAGTGGATAGGATCCGCATGCTGGTTGTCTTCCCTGCTCCGTTGGGTCCGATGTATCCGAAGACTTCGCCTTTAGGAACCGAAAAAGATACATCGTTGACAGCCCGCGTATCGCCAAAAAAGCGATGCAGCCGATGCAGCTCGATCATTGGGTGCGGTGATTCATGAAATCCGACCATTACAGATCTCCTCGAATCACGTGAAAGCCTGCTTCTTCAGTCGCGGCGGTACCTTGGTGAATAAAGTCCGGTGCTTCGTTGGAAATGGCCATAAACGTATTGGCTCGTGGCTTTCGAAAGAAGGTCGGCATTTCGTTCATGTTTTTCTGCAGCAATGCGGACGAAAAATAGGTGGGGCGTGACTGGGCGTAACCCCACCGGTTCCAATTGTTGTTGCCGAACAGATTGGTGTTGCTCGACTTGTCGAGACCTTCGGGGGGCTTCGGTCGGTTTTCGGCGATCAACTCGTTCAGTATCCGCATGGCGTCCTTAAATTCGATCGCCTCTAGCTTCATGTTCTGATCAGGGGCGACGCCTTTGGCTAGGTAGAAGTTCTTGTTCTCATCACAGATCCAAGCGTGTGTGAGCGTTACGCCCAAGTCGTTTTTCTTGTTTTCACCGACTGATGTGATCCCAAGGTCCGTCTGTTCGACGTTGGTTGTGAGAAACTGACTGGTTGTTCGAGAGCGAATATAGCCTCGAGAAAGGGCTCGCTTTCCCGTGCGTTCCATCATCGTTTCGCTGCGTTCCAGCGAATTGTCGTAGAACGGAACAATGGGATAGACGCAGGTGTGGTCGGGAAACATCAGTCCGGCCGAAGGTGTAATCGCCGCCAAATACGATTGTCGACATCGCGACATCGCGATGTTCTTTTCGCCATGCTGATCCAACAAAGTGAAACTTCGCAGTCTGACACGAGTAATCACACCGTCACTGACGACCGCATAGCACATCATCGTGATCGTCGTCAGCAAGGCCGCAGCAACCACCGTGATTGGTAAGTAATACATGCGTTTGAACTTCTTTAGCAGGAAGAAATTCAGCGGTCCGATTATCAAAATGAACAGCGTGATGACGCCCAAGAACCCTTCGACGGGAGACGCTCCGAAACCGGGAATCATGAAGTCCCAGTAGTCGTTGTTATTGCTGACCAGTGAGAGACCATGCCGATCAGTCCAGGTAAGTCGCTCAGAACCCACGTTCAGCATCAGCCACTGCCAGTATGCAACAGGCTCTTCGTATGGGTCTGTGGCACTGATGACTGCGACCCGCCCCATTCCGTGATTCGCCAGTGAAAGCGGAGAAGCATCGGATGGAACACCTGACTTCGTTTTCTTCTTCTTAGTCGGGCGTGATAGATATTCATCGTCTACGTTCGTATCTGTCGCCATCTCGTCAAAGGTGGCGTTAGCTTCCTTGGGGTAGAGGCTTTCGTTTGCGGGCAGAAACGACAACTCTCGTTGAAAAAGCTGGCTCGTGCTGTCTTCTAGCTCGGAGAGCGAGGATTCGCCGAACGTGACAAGGTTGCCTCCGTTCCGAACGAAGACGTCCATTGCTTTAGATCGATCTTTGTCGTTCTCGAAGAGATCTTGCAAATCAGCCAAGGAAATGATCAGCAGGTCGATGCCAGAAAGGCCGATTGCTTTGTCCGGCAATTCAGCGGGAGGCAGCATTTCGACGTTGCTCAACTCATTCAGTGTGGTCAGCGAGTCATCGTCTGGGCTGCGCCCGCGCTGCTTGAGGTAATCGTCCTCTATTTTTCGCTGCAGGTAGTAGTTGTTTGCTAAAAATTCGAATTTCTCCGCGTCGGGCAGATCCTTCGTCTCTTTGTTTTTTAGCTTCTTGATTAACGCGGGTCGATCGTCATCAATCTTGGGTGCATCACGATCAACCAACAACACACAGGGAGATCCCGTGTTGTAGTTGCGTCCTACGTTCACTGGCCAATCCATGCTGAGATCTTTCAGCTTACGATTGTCTTCGTAGAAGTCGGCCTTCAGTGAAAACCATGGCGTTTGTTGTGGCACGTAGATGGTCTTCGTGACAGATTTTTCGCCCTGTGGAATCTTCAGTGGTGTTGTGATCGAGAGTGGTTCGGTATTGCCGAATGGGCCACCTTGGCATTGAGGAACCAGTCTCATCGACAGGTTGCGATCTCGCTTTGATTTTCGCACAGACAGCGTGATCTTGATTGGTCGGTATCCCCATCCGTCTGTCCAACGGGTGTCGATAGTGCCAATGATGCCACTCTTGATTTTGACCCGCTTCCCCCAAGTCGGCATTGGAACTTTCACGGTGCCGCCAGACCCGGCCAAGCTGGACGGACACAGCATCCCGACGATGAATAAACTTGCGATTAGCACGCGTTGAAAACGCCACCGCGATGACATTGATTTCAATGGTGTTGTTAGCCTGGAGCTCATTCTTGTTCTCCACCGAACGTAGATTTCGGAACCATCTGAGGCGGGAACTGTCCTTCGACAATGAATGGATTTGAGGGTTTCTCGGGAGGACTCAGCGATCGCGTGGCCTTCGCCAAGCCATAGGCCAACATGAACAGTGCTCCGTAGGCCAGAAAAATCGCAGCCAACAGTGCAGCCGCGGCACTGAACGCAATGGCCCACGTCTGCTGCAAAAAGGCTTGCCTGACAACGACAAACAAAACCCCAAGTACCGTCGTGAAGGCCAGAATCCAGCGGAGAGAAAAACGAGGTATCAGCATTCGAGCACCGAAGAAGTGGCAGTTAACTCCATGATTCTGCCAGGATAGGTCTCAATAAACAAGACATTGCGTCTTTAAACGGCTGCTTCCCGGCAGAATGAGTGTCAGAGTAACCGTCAGGACGCGGCCAACGACTTGCACTGAACAACGATCGGGGATCGCATTCATCCAATGTCGAGTCGAAATGCGGTTCGCCGTTATCCCTCCCTCACAAGCTCGCAAGTTTTGACTGCCCCCTAACCCTCACTTAAGCTGCCGCGGTTCGCGGTCGACGCGATCTCCGGATTTAGGATGCTCAAGCAACATGAAACGAAAGACCTGAACCAATGCTGAACCGAAATCTCCTGTTGGCTGTGGCTCTGATGGTTAGTTCCAGCGCCTCTGCCCAACTCGTCGCACACTATCCATTCGATACCGATTTCGAGGACGCCTCAGGCCTCGGTAATCATGGTACTGCCGAGGGAGGAGCCTTTCTGGTTTCCGACGTTCCACCCGGCTTCACGGGACAGTCGCTTCTGCTAGAGCAAAACGAGGACTACGTTCTGGTCGATCATGACCCCAGTTTGGACATGACGGAAGCAATGACCGTGTCCGCTTGGATCAAGACGGAGGGTGATGCATGGGAAGGTTTGTTGGGCAAGAATCCCAGTGAAGGATCGCCTGACAACCACGCGGGAAACTATGAGATCCGGGTTGAGAATGGGAGCAATCAGGTTCACTTCCTGTATCAGCAAGGTGGAGTCGCTGATACAGCGTTTCCAATTTCGGCTACTCCTGAGGCCGTTATTACACCAGGTACTTGGACGCACATAGCCGTCACTGTTGAGCAGTTCGGCGATGCTCCGGGCGAAGTGAAGTACTACACCAATGGTGTGCTCGCGGACACGCAGCCAATCAATGTTGGCTTTGGTGCCACCAACGAGAACCCTTTGTACATCGGCACTCGTGCCGATTTGTTTACGCAGTTCAACGGCAACATCGACGACTTGCGCATTTACAACACAGTGCTTTTCGAACATGAAGTCGACGGACTAACGAACGGAATCGATCCAGACTTTACCGCACCCGTGCCCGTTGCGGGATCTGGTGTTGTCGGAAACGTTTCTGTCGGTTCCTCGATTGGCAATTTGGAGTTTAGCGAACCGTCAGCTGATACCGTGCCCGGATTGGGCCAGTCTTGGTATGCCGTCAGGAATCCGGGCAACAAGGCCGGAGTGGACCAAATCTTCGAGACCGCAGTGCGGGCGGTTCCCTATTTTCAGGCGGAGTCTGGCATCACTTGGTGGACTGGCAGCGACGATGTGGTTGACGTTCCCAAGTACCCGTCGGAAGTTGACGGCGTGATCACGGGTGACAACTACACGGTGAAGTTGGAGGGAGAAATCCTGATCGAAGAATCTGGACTGATTCGTTTCCTGGACGGTGTGGACGACTTTACCTTTCTCGCCATTGATACAGACCGAAGTGGGATCGCAGGCGACAGTGACGAGGAGGTATTGATCAATGACAACAGCTGGACGAACGCATTGAGTGATGGAAACGGCGGTGCGCCAATTGTGGAAGTGGACTTTGAGGATATCGCGGAAGGCGGAGAGTGGCTGGCGATTGAATTCAACATGGCCGAAGGAGGCGGTGGGGACCACGGCATGCTTTATTGGGATGCTTTCGATGAAGATGATTTCTTCCCCCTGAACCAGGGCGACGGTGTTGTGGACATTGATGCTGCAGTCTTCATGATTCCCGATTCGCACCTCCGCTCGCCTGTCGAACCTGCTCGTCTTGTAAGTGGTGATGCCGTCGGTACCATCCGGACTCGCCCCGCTGGTATCGAAATCGACGTCAACCCAGCGGACGGTACGGCAGACACGTTCACGGTCGAGAGTCCAGATGAAGATGTCTTTTCGACAGTCTTCGATTTGGATGGCGTCGTGCTTTCAGTGAATCCGCTGGGCGAAGTGGCCGATGGCAGTAGCTTCCGGATCGTGGAAGCCGACACTGTGACCGGAACTCCGATCGTCGCTACGGAAGGTTGGAGCTTTGACGCGGCAAGCGGATCTCTCGTTTTCGGTGAAGTCTCGTCCGGCATCGCTGGTGACATTGACGGCGATGGATCGGTAGCGTTCGCGGACTTTCTGATTCTCTCCAATTCGTTCGGACAGACCGTGGAAGCAGGTACGCTAGGTGACATTGACGGCGATGGAAGCGTAGCGTTTGCCGACTTCCTTGTGCTCTCGAACAACTTCGGTCAATCCGCAGCGGCAGTGGCCGTCCCCGAGCCCACTGGGCTGGAACTGTTGGCTATTCCAGCATTGATTATCGGTTTGCTCCGTCGGCGTCGCTAATTGCGCTCTCGGTATCGAAACTCGGCAGCGGCCAGCAATGGCCGCTGCTCACGAGCAGCAAGCAGACTTGATCCGTTTAGATCGCGGAGAAAGAGCGGCGATCTAGCCTTTGGGCAAACCAGCACCGTGCTTGGCATCGGGGTCGGCACTACGGACTAAGAATTGGTCGTCCTGCCTACAAACGCTTTCCACGTTTCGTACTTTGGATTCGACAACTTGTCGAGGAACAGCGGATTGTGCTTGGGTTTGACCGGCTCCCGCAGCAACTTCATGTGTGCTTCTTGCGGCGTTCGTCCGCCCTTCTTCGTATTGCAACGAACGCAACACGCGACGACGTTGTCCCAAGTGGTGCCGCCGTTTCGGCTGCGAGGCATGACATGGTCTATGCTCAGTTGACTGGTGGGCAAGACTCGCCCGCAGTACTGACATTGATTGTTGTCACGCGCAAATAGATTTCGTCGATTGAATCGAGTTGCCAGCTTCGGTACTCGATCGAACTTAAGTAGCCGAATGACACGCGGAACCAAGATTTCGAAGTTGACGGATCGAATCCAATCATCTTCTTCGCTGCGATCCTCAGAACGCAGTTCGCTCATCTCTAGCCACGTTTCGAAGTCGTAGTTCGCGTAGTGCCCTTCATCCAAATCCAAGACTTCAGCGAGATCTCGATACAGCAGTCCAAACGCGCGACGAACGTTGACCACGTGAACCGCCATGTAGAAACGGTTCAACACCAAAACGCTTGAGGAGAGTGCAGTCTTGGTGGAGTCTGACTCCATCGGTTCCTCCATCGTATGGTCCGGAACATCCGGACGTAATTGAACGATTGGGCTTACATCCTTGAGCTGCCACGTGAATTCTAATCAGATTCTTACTTGATTGAAAACAAACGGGCTGGAGAGCTCCGTTTGAATGGCGTAGTTGTCCTAAAAATAGGGATCAAATTCACTAACTGCGAAAGCTCTTTCGCGTGAATTTTGCCTAATTCGTTGGCCGTGATTTCTTGTATTGTTGGCTTGGCGCGCACGCATGGCTTGATTTGTCTCGTCGCGATTTTCGAACGTTATGCCAGCGAGACATTCGGGCAGCGGAAGGCTGATCCGCGGTCTAATGAACTCGCACGCGTCGTTACGGAGGAAGACGCTTACGTCACAACGAGAGATGTCAGACTTAGTCCGCCGATGTCGAAAGCCGTCCCGAAAGCGGAACCGAATCGTCAAAGTCGCAGAGCACCGATTTGCTAATAAAGCAATTCGAGCCTGCGATATCGCCTTGCCGTCAACTTCGTCCCGGCATTAGGATGGCTTGGTAGATGAGGCGAACAAACCTCAGGGACCGCGACCAGTATTGGCTCGCCGTCCTGTAATCAAAGGGCAAGGAATCAATGATCCATTACTCGTGCGACCGCTGTCAGCGACTGATCGAAACGGATGACGAAGTACGCTATGTCGTTCGTTTAGAAGTCGAAGCGAAACTTGGCGACAATGTTTTTGCTGAACAGGACGATGATCGTGATCATCTACTTGAGATTCACGAAATCCTGGATCGCCAGGAAGACGAGCTGGAGTCTTTGACAGAAGACGAAGTCTATGCTCGAAAGCGCTATGATTTGTGCTCGGATTGCCACGCCGAGTTTCTTCGTAATCCGATGGGCAGAGAAGTCACCAAGCCTGTCGACTTTAGCCAGAACTAGCGACTCATTGTCTACTTGACTCGCGCTGTCCCTCCTACTGCATGAACGTCAGTCGTTTCCGCAGTATCCGAAGAAGGTTGCGATGGCGATTCGTTTTGCCAATCGCGGTTGTCGCATTCTTGGTGTTGCGGTGCAGCCAATCACCAGACTACGACGTTCTTGACGCGTCGACTCTGGTTGTCGATAGCGGGACTTACACAATCCAAGGCGTTACAACAGACTCTCGACTGACTGTTTCAATGCCTCAACGGTCGTCCGGCGGCGGCCGCGAACTCGAAGAGCCCATCCAACAGGCGGTCAAGCTGTTGGCCGTAGACGTTCGATTGCCCCGTGAATCGCAGGCATTGTTGGTGCAACTGGTCGACGGCCAGTCGCAGGTCGAGTTGCGGTTCGATCGGCGAAGACTGACAGAGGACAAGACTGAACTACAAGCCTATGCCTACGCGGGGCGGGTTTGTTTGAATGAAGAACTAATTCGCACGGGCGTGGCAAAAGAGGCGACGCATCCTTCTGATGCCGGTCCCATGATTCGATTGCTGAAGAAGGCGGAAGCTGAAGCTCGTGAGCAACGCAGGGGCATCTGGGAGTGAACGTTCAAAGCTTGTTGCCTCCGAGTGCCCTGCTAGACTGATCGCCCAATGTGTCTGCCGGTGACACGCACGTGCAGCACCCACTTCGTTCCTCATACACTGCCGCTAGATCGATGCTCTCACGATTCCATTGTCCCCGCCTGCTGTGGTTGGTTGCAATTGCGACCCTAAGCTTCAGTCCGTCGAAGACCTTCGCGCATGATTCCGAGAAGAAACCCGATCGGGGCCCAAAAGATACGGGCTCAGTGTTGGTGTTCGCCGGTACCGGCTGGTATCGACATCCGGAAACAGCAGCGATTAGCGGCTGGCTGGCGCGGCTTGCTTCCGACGTAGGAATGCAGGTCGACGTAACGGAGACCCCCAAAGATCTAAGCAATCTGTTGGATCGATACGACGTGCTGGTTATGAACAACTCCAACGAGTTGACTTCGCTACTGAATGAAAAGCAGCGCGGCAAAGTTGAGCAGTGGTACAAGGCGGGTGGCGGAATCGTCGCGCTACACGCTGCCTTGGTGCATCAGACGGAATGGAAATGGTTTAGCGACCTGGCGGGCTGTGACTTTAACAGCGACTCAGAGTTCTTAGAGGCGAAAGTCGTCGTGGACCCGCTGGCAAAAGACCACCCTGCCGTGCGTGGGTTCGGCGAGTCTTTCACGTACAAAGCGGATTGGACGAACCACGATCGAACTGTCACCGGACAAGAGGGAGTTCAGGTATTGTTGCGAGTTGACGAGTCCACATTCGAACCGGTTCGGGACTACTTCAAGACG
>CAYQMZ010000078.1:0-15690 GCA_964418725.1 uncultured Pirellulaceae bacterium | reverse complement strand
CTGTTGCGCTTTCTTTGTTCACCTACGCAAGTGCACAAGACCGCTCGGTTGTACTTTCGTACATGACTGACTCTGCTCCTGAGATTGATGGCGACATTAGCGATGGCGAGTGGGACGCTGCCGGTCCATGGATCACGGTTACGGAGAACTCTCCGAACGCCCGTCCCGCGACAGGCTTGATTGATGGCGACGACTGGGGCGGTGACGAAGACTTGAGCTTCCGCTTCAAGACAATGTGGCAGGAAGAAACGGCTAACTTCTTCTTCGTCTACGAGATCTTTGATGACATTGCGATGGATGCGGACCCAACGAATCTGTGGGAACGCGATCAGGTCGAGATGTTCCTTGATGGAACCAACATTGAAGGCGACGACGACACGAATTCCTTTCACTGGTGGGACAACGTCGAAACCTACGGAAAGTTGGGCATTAGCCGCTACAACACTTTCGAAGGTAACTCTGGCAAGATGACCGACGACGTGTTCGTTTGGGATGAAGGCTTTGCCCCAGATATCGTGTCCGTTTCCGCAGTCAAAGACCTGGATACGAACGCTGACTACCGAATTGAAATGGCTGTCACGTTGCTGCCCATGATCGATGACGTTGAGTTTGATCCTTTCTTCGACACACCGACGTTCGAAGCTGGCCACATCGTTGCCGATTCGACTCAAATGAAGTTCACCGCCGCCGTATCGGATGATGATAACTTCATGGGTGAAGACACAGAACGTTCCAACGTGATCACCTACTATCGGGAGATTGACGGTGAAGAAGGTCCTTGGGACCAGAGTAGCGCGTTCGCGGATCTGATGTTCACGGGTGAATTCGACGGTACACTCGTACCCGATCCAGTTGCTGGTGATTGCAACGGCGACGGTGTACTCGACGCTGCTGACCTAGACGCTTGCGGCACCGGTGACCTGCTGGCCGATTCGCTGGCCGAGCAAGGCGTACTGCCTGGTGACTTCGACGCTAACGGTGCTGTTGAGTTCGCTGACTTCCTTGTATTGTCCTCGAACTTTGGTCAGTCCGGAACCTATTCGCAGGGTAACGCTGACGGAACGGGGAACATCGAGTTCGCCGACTTCTTGATTCTGTCCTCGAACTTTGGCCAGTCAGCAGGAGGTGCTGCTGCGGTTCCAGAACCATCTTCCGCACTGTTGATTTGCTTGGGCTTGGGTGCAGTTGCTTCGCGACGTCGACGTCGTAGCTAGACTGTCCGCACCAACGCTGATTTCAAAGAACGCTCCGATTCACGTCGGAGCGTTTTTTGTTGCTAGCGATTGAGTAGCGCCTTTCTATCCCACGCCTTTAAGTTTGCCACGTTGTTTAGGCTCGCCGTTTAGCCACGCTTTCGGCCAATGGGTAGCAGCTACGAATTTCACTGACGGCATTGCTGGCAGGAAACGTTCGTACTTTACCGGTCTGAACTTCACTTTTTATTGGAGCGGCCGCAAAGTTGATGCCGACAGCTGATCTATACGAATCCGCAAACTTCACTCGGTTGATAGCACTTCGCTGAAGGCATTTCGAAAACTCGCCTACAGCAAGTTGACCGGTTTCAGTACAAGACGTCCGAATTGCGCATCAAGGATGGTGCGAGTTACAAAGGATGGAGCCAACTATGGTCGTTGTACCCTTCTTAAACATCCCAATTATTTCTGTGGTACTTCTACTGTTGGCGGGAATCCTAATCGGGCATCTGATTTGGTATCGCGACCGATCAGACGACGAGGCGGCCTTGCATGGCTTGCGCTCTGAAAACAACGAGCTGCAATCCGCTTTGCACGAACACAAGCAGGCGTACGTTTCGTTGGAGTCTGACCTTGAGGACCGACTCAAGGAATGGAATCAACTCAAGAGCACCAACAAGCAATTGGAGCTCGCTCATCACGACTCCGATCAAAACATCGCCGAACTCAACAACGAGATTTCACGTCTACAGCAACTCAAGGATCAAGCTTTCCACGACTTGGACCAAGAGCGGCAGAAACGTCGTTCGTTACAGGAAGCACTTACGCAGGCTGAAGAAAACGCAACTCGCGTCAATAACTTGTCGGATCAGCTGCAGTCACAGGTTGCCTCCATCGAGGGAGAACGCCAAGAGCTAGACCAAGTTGTCAACGCAAAGTTAGCTGAGAAAGAAGCGGAGCTAGTCAGGGTCAGTGCGCAGCTTTCTGCATTGGAGACTGAGCGAGACGAACTGAGCGAGCAGCTGTCGCAGCGACACAGTGATGAGGCCTCCACAGCCGAAATCGCTGACCAGCATGGTCGGATGAAAGCGGCACTTCATGCGGCGAAACACGAGTGTGATTCACTGCAGCGTGAGCGCGACGAAGCACGTGACGCCCTAGAAATTGCCCGGCAGGAAGCGGAAACGCTGACGCAGCAACTTGCTGAGGCTGAGACTCTGCACCAAGAAGTGGAAACTGTGCGAGCGGAACTCGCCGCTGTCCAGCAAGAGTCGGTTGGACTGCAAGAGGAACTGTCGAAACGCGATACAGAACGAAACGAGCTGGTTGAGCAACAGGAACAGCTGACAGTCGAGTTGGAAACAATCACGTCAGCACTGGCGACGACAAAGTCCGCCTACGAAGCCACGGAATCGCACAATCTAGGGGCGGCTCGATCGGAAGTAGCCTCCGTCCAGCAGCAGCTAGAAAGTCTCACCGCCGAGCACGAAGTACTTCGTGAGCAGTTGGATAGCGTCACAGTTACGCGTAATGAGCTGAAGCTTGAATACGATGCGTTGGCAGAGAATCATTCGAAGGTGACGCAGGAGTTGGCAGACCTGCGTGAGACGCTTTCGACAAGCGAAAACAGTTTGCGTCGATACGAAGAAGATTTGCGATCGCTACAGCAGGACCGCGATGAACTGTCGCAGCAGGTCGACGACGAGCGTTCCAGCCGAGAAAAGATCGAAGGGCAAGTGCGACAGGTCGAGCAGTTGGTTGATCAACGCGATCTGGCGATCGAAAGAGCTGGGAAGCTGGAAGAAGAGTTAGCCACAGTTCGCGAGAACCTCGAACTGCAACTCAGTGAGGGCTCCAATGCCGTGGAGGCCGTGAACTCGCAGGTTGCTGAGTTGCGGACTCAGAACGAGAGCCTGCAGACTTCGCTCACTTCGATGCAACGCGAACATGAAACAGTCTCGGCGATGCTGGCTGACGAGCGTTCTCGATTGTCACGCATCGAGGCCGACAATCACCGTTTGTCAATGATCGTATCGGAGGCTACGCAACGCGAAGACGCGGCCAACCTAGAGTGGAAGCAGCGTGCGGAGAGCCAAGCGGAAGAAGTCGGCGTCCTACGAAGCGAATTAGAAGATACGGCGGCAATGCTCAGCCGTGAGCGACACCAGCGGGAGCATCTGCAGACTGTCTTGCATGACCGCAAAGTGTCGGAAGAATCGGCGAGCCGCGACCAAGATCGCATGAAAGCTACCGTCGAAGAGTTGGCCAAAAAGAACTCGGTTCTTGAAGTGCACTCGGAAGAACTGCACTCGTTGCAGGGTGAGCACGCGTCAGTGAAACGAATGCTTACCGCGATGACCGATCAACTTCATGCAGTTCGTCAGTCCAGTGACTCGACTGAACAAGAACGACAAAAGCTGGTATCCCAGATCGACGCGTTGAACAAACGTAACGCAGAATACGATCGACAACTATCCGAACTGGCTGCGGAGAAGGAAAGCGTCGCTCGGGCGCTGGATGGCCTACGTGAGACGCAAGCGAGTGAGCAGGCGTCTCACCTAGATCTGTCGAATCAACTTGAAAAGATCAACGAAGAGAATCGGCTGTTGCTCCAGCAGGTGGATGCCAATCAAGAGTTGAAGACGGCTTACCGAGAACAGAAGGATCGCCTCGATAAAGTCATCGCACAACGTGACGAAGCGATCGCCTCGAGTGCAGACGTTCAGGAGCTGGTTGAAGAATTGCGTGAGCAAGTTCAATCGCAGAGCCGCCATTTAAGTTCGCTACATCAACAAAACGACCAAATGCGCCAGGCTGGATCTGAGCTGGACAAGCTCCGTCGAGACCATCTGTCTCTACAAACACAGTTTCGAGAAAGCGCTGATCGGCTCCGAATGCTGACGCAGGAAAACGACCAGGAAAGAAATTCGAAACGCGAGTTGCTTGATCGCATTGCCTATCTTGAAGAACGGGCAAAGACAAACGAAGAGACGATTCGCAATTTGCGTCGTGAGCGAGCGGCTGTGGTGACTCGATCGCGAGGGCAATTCGCTGCGTCGATTCCGATCCGCAATCGCTCTGTCTTTGAGGAAGAGTCTGGCGGTCGCATGCGGCGCGATGAAGTGTTGGGAATGGTTTACACCCAGCCACCGAAGCAAAAAGATGATCTAAAAAGGATCTCTGGGATCGCTCAAGTATTGGAGAAAAAGCTGAACGCGTTCGGAGTGTATACCTATCGCCAGATCATGGAGTGGGATACGGTGGCGATCGCTGAGTTCTCCAAGTTACTTTCATTCCGCGACCGCATTGATCGAGACGACTGGATCGGTCAAGCACGTAGCCTCTACTACGAAAAATACGGTCGCGCCGCATAACTGTGCAGCCAAAACCGATTCAGAGTTCGCAGAATCCGACCATCAAGGCCGTCGCGAAACTGCGTACCAGCCGTGGGCGAAAGCAGCAGAATCGCATCATCATTGATGGGGAACGCGAGGTGCTTCGCGCATTGGAATCGGGGATCGCTTTGGAAGCAGTTTTCGTTCCGGCTGAACAACGTGATGTGTCGGCTGTCTCCGATTGGCAGGCTAAGCAGGATGGTGCCTTCGATGTATACGTTGTCGAGAAACAGGCGTTTTCGAAAATTGCCTTCGGCAACCGACAGGAAATTGTTGCGATTGCGCCGACACCCGTTCGCGATCTGGATTCCTTCCGATTGCCGAAGAATGGAACGATCGGCGTGTTGGAACGAATTGAGAAACCCGGAAACGTCGGTGCGGTCTTGCGAAGTGCCGATGGAGCCGGTTTGGATGGAATAATTTGCGTTGACCCTGGAACGGATCTGTTCAACCCCAACGCGATAAGGGCCAGTCTAGGGACGATATTCTCGACCCAGATCGCTGTGGCCAGCTTTGAACAATTCGAAGCTTGGAGCAACAAGAACGCATTGCATCACTTTCTGGCGAAATGTGATGCTTCGGCGCAGCCGTACGATGATCCCAGTGTCTATTCGGACGTGTCTGATTCGCCGGTCTCGATCGTCTTGGGCAGCGAATCTCAAGGGCTAAGCGGCAACTGGGATAGGCTTCCCAGGGCCCGCAGCTTAACCATTCCAATGCGAGGCTCGGTGGATAGCCTGAATATCGCTGCTTCCGCCGCAGTTTTCTTCTATGAGGTGCAGCGGCATAGGCAATTCGGGTGATTCGACGTAGCCCGAGGTGTGTTTTCTTCTATTGATCCTTGCTTCAGCTTGGTTTACGCTTCTGCTCATCTTTTCTATTTCGTGAACGAGAGTCGCTAACGAACCCAAGCTTGCCCAACGACTTCTCCCTGGTATTCGCCTCTTTGCGAAGCCAGTGAAGTCTCAGTGTGAATTCAGTCGAACATTGATTTGGACTGATCCACCATCTAGGGGCAATTCGCTTTGAACATTCCATGAGTGGATGGTGCCATTTGCTTTGATGCTTGCACTGTCCTGGCTGCATACGAGGAGTAGAGTCATGAGTCTTAAAAACTGGAACAGCAACTGGATGCTGTTTGGGACGATGCTGGTGTTAGGGTTTTTCGCGTCCACCGCATCATCCGAGATGATCTATCTGTCATCCGAACGAGGGATTACAGGATCAGGATCACAACTAAACGAGATATTGGAAACGAGCGCTAGCCTGGGTTCGTATTCCGAAGACCTATTGGGCAGCGGCTATGTCCGTGACGACAACAACGCGATTGTCGGCAGTGTGTCTGCGTCTTCGTCCCAAACGTCGACGCTTACGTCCAATCAGATTCGTGGACTTGGTCGCGGATCGGGCTTCGGAAGTGGGCCAGCTGCAGGTGTCGGAAACTCGTTCATGAACGTAGAGTTCTCGATCGACGAGACGACGCGATTCACGTTGGCGGGCCAATTGCGATTGGCACCCCACGGTGGCGAGCTTGGTCTAAATGGTTCAACGGCGTACATCCGTCTGACCGGACCTGAGGGCGTGGCACTCGAAGTTGTCATGGACGAAGACAATCAGCCCGACAACTTGGGCATCGTTGACTTCACCGGAGACAACCAGATTTCAGGCGTATTTTCGGCTGGTACGTATACCCTGGAGGCCTTTTCTGAAGGCCACGGTTCCAGTGGACTGACACGTTGCGCGGACTTCGATTTCACGCTTAGTTCGTTGGAAGTTGCTGCCGTTCCAGAGCCCGCAACTTTTGGCATGTTGGGGTGTGCCGGTTTGATGGTAATGCAACTTCGTCGCAGACGAAGATGACGATCACACATCGAATGTAGATTATCTGTTGAGCAAGCATCAGATGTTCAGGGCGACTCGCGTCGCCCTTTTTCTTTGCGCCGTCGCTCGAGCGGAATGGCTATGTATCTGACACAGCGCGGCACAAGACTCGCCACACATGTTTGCTAGGAGAGGCTTTTCGCAACCTCGACGAGTGTGCGGACCATGCACCCGCTGGCACCTGCGTCTATCCACGGCTTGCTCTTATCGGAGAAGCTTGGGCCAGCGATGTCTAGGTGTACCCACGGAACATCCGACACGAACTCTTCCAAGAACTTGCCGGCCGTGATTGCCCCGCCCCACCGACCATCGCCGATGTTCTTGATGTCTGCTACTTGACTGCGAAGCTGCTCGCGGAATTCCGGGAACATTGGCAATTGCCACACTTGCTCACCGCAGTGCTTCGCAGCTGAATCGACACGGTTTAGCAGCGAATCATTGTTCGTCATCATGCCGACGACATCTTTGCCTAAGGCAACAACGCATGCTCCTGTCAGCGTTGCTAGGTCAATAATGCGTTCTGCTTTCAGTTCGACGGCGACGTCCAGTGCGTCAGCTAGGACCAAACGTCCTTCGGCGTCCGTGTTGAGGACCTCGATTGTTTTGCCGCTGCGTGCTGTTAAGACGTCGCCAAGTTTGTAGGAGTCGGGGCCGATCATGTTTTCCACGAGTCCCATGATGCCCACGACATTCACTGGCAGTTTTTGAGCGGCGATGGCTCGCATTGCTCCCAGGAGTGTAGCCGCTCCCGCCATGTCGCACTTCATCGTCTTCATGCCGTCGCTACTTTTGATGGAGAGGCCTCCCGAATCAAACGTGACGCCCTTTCCGACCAGTGCCAACGGAATACTATCGTCGCTTCCGCCGCGATGTTGCATGATTACCAACCGAGGCGCTCGGCCTGCCGCGCGGGCCACAGCCAGCAATGACTCGCAGCGTTGTTCGTGCAGTTTCTGTTCGTCCCAGATCTCGATTCCTAGCCCGAATTCTTCGGCGGTTTGCAAAGCTTCGTCAGCAAAGGATTCCGGATACATGTCGCCCGCGGGCGTGTTAACGAGTCTGCGTGATAGATTCACGCTCTTGCCAAGTTGTTCTCCACGCAAGCAGGTCTTCTCGTCACAGCCGATCCATTCCACTAATCCAGGCTGGATGCGTGTCTTTTGAGCTCGATACAGATCCTGGCCTGTGGCACCTACAACAGATCCGGCCACTGCAGCTTCCCACTGACCGGTATCCCAGTCTGCGTCGAAGGCCATGAGGACACTTTTTCGCGACTTGGAGCTGATGGCATTCATGCCTGTTGCTCCCACTTGGAACGCTTGACCTACGTTCGTGTCCTCACCGATTCCGATCACGACTAAGTGGCTGGCCGACAAATTGGCGGGGGCCAGAATGATCGTTTTCTCGGCAAGTTTCCCAGTCACTTCGCCGCAGTCGATGAGTCGCTGTATCGAACCGTCGGTCAGTGCATTCAGCTTGGCGGCGAATGTGCCGAGTTTCTGGTCCGTTCCAACTCCACAGATGATGACGTCCGAGTCAAAAGGTTCGTTCTCTGTGGTGGTAGACTTGGCTGCTATATCCATGGCTCTTTTCGTAACCCAATGTCGCGAGTAACTTACAGTTTGCTGAACGCCCACTCATACAGTGGAACCAGGCTCAAAGCTTGCCGATAGATCCGTAAACGCAGGAACTTTGGGGCCGTCCCTGTTGGTGAAGGTCGTTAAGACGTCCGGCGATGGCTGAGTGCGGTGAAACGATTGCTTGTCACATCCATTGATTACGGCAGTGACGTGGCGAAGTCGACTGGGCGGCGATTGTAACCCAGTCAATAATGCAACGACAGGCAGAGGACCGCCTGACCGGCATACTTGCTTGAACCAGCTTTAAAGGGATGGCTGCGTTGCTGGGGACATGCAGAGTTTCGCATGCGGATACTGGGTTTGAGATTTGTTATTGACCTAAGGGGACTAGAGTAAATGGACGACGCACTTGAAAAGAATCTACAAGACATTATCGAGTCGCCCAGCTATCGAGTTGCCCACGAGGATACGGAATTCCTGAACCTGTCTGAGTTGCGGCCGGTGCGCATGCAGCTTGAGTTGCTAAAACCTGAGATGACATTGATTCGTGAGGGCGTAGGCTCCACGGTTGTTATCTTTGGCGGTACGCAAGTGATCGAAAAAGAAGACGCCGTTGCCCGCTTGGAAAAAGCAAAGGACGCGGCGAAAAAGTCTCCCAACGATAAGACGCTACAACGGGCTGTAGTAAGAGCCGAAAGCCGTCTGGCAAAAGTCCGCTTCTATGACGAGTGTCGCGAGTTCGCCAGTCTCGTGTCATCGACGTGCCAGGTCGACGGCAAGTGTGACTATGTTGTAAGTACTGGTGGTGGACCGGGCATCATGGAAGCCGGCAACCGCGGTGCGTGGGAAGTTGGCGCGAAGTCGATTGGGTTGAACATTACACTTCCTGACGAGCAGGCACCGAATCCGTACATCACGCCAGAACTGTGCTTTCAGTTTGACTACTTCGCATTACGCAAAATGCACTTTCTCATGCGAGCAGCCGCGTTGGTAACGTTCCCGGGTGGCTTTGGCACGCTGGATGAACTCTTCAATGCACTTACGCTGCGACAAACGGGGCGAATGCAGGACATCCCCATCATCCTTTATGGCCGAGAGTATTGGGACGGCATCATCAACTTCCAACAGTTGGCGGATGAGGCCGTCATTCGTGACTCGCATCTCGATCTAATTGATTACGCGGATAGCCCCAAGGAAGCTTGGGAGATCATTCGAAAATTCCATGAAGACAAGAAGTAGCTTGTTGGAATCACTGGCGATTGCCGAACGTTAGATTCGCGTTCGGTCGATCACCAATACGATGCTGTGGTCACAGTTAGATCACGATACTTCTCGAACAACAATACAGACCGACAACTGGCCATGGCTGAACAACTGATCGCTCCGACGTTTCTCTTTCGTTTCCGTGTACCATGTCAAAAAACGGATAAGAAGTGGAGTAAGAAAGACGGACTGCAGCTACCGGCCGACTTCAAGATTCCAAGCTTTCAGGCTGAGCTATCCGACGCGAAGCAATTCGCGGATGTGTGTCTTGGTTGGAATGACGAGGGGATCGTATTCAATGTTCAAGTGAAGGGGAAAAAGCAGGCGGCCTGGTGCCGGGAGTCTCGTCTTGAGGAAAGCGATGGGTTTACGTTGTGGATTGACACCCGTGATACTCATAACGTGCATCGCGCCGGTCGTTTTTGTCACCAGTTCATCTTTCTTCCGTTCGGCGAGGGTGCAAAGCAGCAAAACCCCGTTGCGGAACTGCTGAACATTAATCGAGCAAAAGACAATCCGAAACAACCGAACCGCGGGACGCTGTTGGCGAAAAGCAAGAAGCAGGCCGACGGCTACACGATGCAAGGGTTTATTCCCGGTAGCGCGCTGACGGGATGGGATCCAGCCGATCATTCGAAACTCGGCTTCTACTACGTCGTCATGGATCGCGAGTTAGGTTGGCAAACGCTGTCGCTTGGCTCCGAGTATCCCTTCCAATCAGATCCAAGCCTGTGGGGAACACTGGAGCTGAAAGACTAGCGAGTCGACTACCTCCGTCTTGGCGTTTCGAGAATGCCCAGTTGGCCCACTTGCTTGCCGTCGCTTCGTTACGAGGACAACAAAAAAGCGAATCGGATGGACTCGCCTTTTTGTTTCTGGTGGTGGCAGGCGTTGCCGCCAATTGGGCCGCTCGGTTCATTTCTGGTGCTCCAATCACTCTTGTAGGATTCGTCTGCTGGCTGTGATCACGCGGCCAAAGCGCTATAGTGTGAACAGACTGCACACCGCCCGGTTTTCCAATGACTTGCAAATTGAATTGGCTGATTCCCGAAGATGCGGCGGAGCTGCGTTTGCGGTTGAGGCCACTACGCGAACACTGGGAAGCACGTGGGCCCGGGATGCTGGGGCGGCTTGGCGATTTGCTTCCTTGGCTAGAAATGCCAGCCAAGGTATCCGTCCGACTCATTAACCCGCAGGTTGGCGGAGCAGGTCGCGTGCTTGATACGGGTGAGATCGAGTTCGAAGCCGTGTTGGCGAATCCACTGCCCTTCCTGCCGGAAGTAGTGCGCCTGGCTTGGTTGATCACGAGTGTTGCAGTTCCCACGCAGACCATCGGTTCGCAGTTCACACCCAATTCTTGGCAGACGACAGTAAGCCTCATACCTGCCGTTCTCGAATCAGCGGAGTTCGTGGACCTGGCTCGCTGCGATGCGGAGACGGTGAACTGTGCACTTGAGAATTGGGGCGACTTTAGCGAGCTAACGACAGCCTCAAAGTTGCTTTCGAACTGGCAGTCATTGGGTCTTCCAGCCAGCCAAGAGACGTGGCGGGCGGCATCCAGTCGACTCTAATGATGCGTTAAGCCGGCTCGCGAAGTCACCGCTAAACTAGTCCACAAGTGAGTTACTCACTTTGCCATTTGATCATCGAACAATTGAGCTAACAGATGCCTAACCGACTCGCTGACGAATCCAGCCCATACCTGCTACAGCACAAAGACAACCCCGTGGACTGGTTTCCGTGGGCGACCGAGGCTTTGGAAAGAGCAAAGGTGGAAGAGAAGCCCGTCTTTCTATCCATCGGTTACTCGGCATGTCACTGGTGCCACGTGATGGAACATGAGAGTTTTGAAGACGAGGCCATTGCTCGCCAGTTGAACGAACACTTCGTCTGTATCAAAGTCGATCGTGAGGAACGACCAGATCTGGATCAGATCTACATGCAAGCCGTTCAAATGATGACCGGACGAGGTGGCTGGCCAATGTCGGTTTTCTTGACTCCCGAATTGCAGCCGTTCTTCGGCGGCACGTATTGGCCACCGGAACGCAGACACGGAATGCCTGGCTTTGGGGAAGTTCTGACTGCAGTACTTGATGCTTGGACTAATCGCCGACAGCAAGCGATCGAGCAGGCCGGAGTCCTAACGGAGAAGATCAGCGTCAACATGTCGGCCAGCCAAGAAGGCGAGACGAGTATCGATTTGGAATTGTTGGATCGGGCGAGCCGTCAGTTGGTTGCCCAGTTTGATGCGACCTATGGCGGTTTTGGTCAAGCACCCAAGTTTCCACATTCGATGACGATTCAATTTCTGTTGCGGATGTGGTCCCGTGATCGAGAGCGGAATGCAGACTTGCTACAGGTCGCAACCAAGACGTTGGACTGCATGGCTAACGGAGGTATCTACGATCACCTGGCTGGCGGCTTTGCTCGATACAGTGTTGACGCTAGATGGTTGGTCCCCCACTTCGAAAAAATGCTGTACGACAATGCATTGCTGTTGGATGCATACGTCGACGCATTCACTGCAACTGGTGACCAACGCTACGCAGACGTTTCGCGGGAAATCTGCGAGTACATGCTGGAATACATGACAGACGAATTGGGTGGATTCCACAGCACCGAAGACGCCGATAGCGAAGGTGAGGAAGGGAAGTTCTACGTCTGGAAGCCTGATGAGATAGCGGAAGTGCTTGGCGAAGAGCTGGCGGAGAAGTTTTGCTACGTCTACGACATTAGCCCGCAGGGCAATTTCGAAGGAAACAACATCCCGAACTTGTCCAAGACGCTTGCGCAATGCGCAGAGATAAAAGGCTGGGATGCCGGTCAGCTTCAGAAGCAAATGCAAGAAGCAAAGGCAAAGCTGCTGAAGGTCCGTGACCAGCGAGTTCGTCCGGGGAAAGATGACAAAGTTCTGGCTAGTTGGAACGGACTCATGATTCACAGTATGGCGAGGGCGGCCGTAGTGTTAGATCGGAGTGACTTCTTGGATTCAGCGATTGCGGCTGCCAAATTTGTCTTGAGTTCTATGCGAAAGGATGATGGGCGACTGTTGCACACATGGCGTCATGGGAAAGCAAAGCTCGACGCGTACTTGGATGACTATGCGAACCTGACCAATGCGATGGTAACGCTGTACGAAGCCACGTTTGACAAACGTTGGATTGCAGAGGCGATCGAGTTAGCCGATGTTCTGTTGAAGCACTTTGCCGATCCGGAAGAGGGCGGGTTCTACTATACGGCTGACGATCACGAGTCGCTGATCGCCAGAATGAAGGACTACCAAGACAACGCTGTGCCAAGCGGCAACGGAATGGTTGCCACAGTCTTTCAGCGTCTAGGTCATCTCTGTCACCGAGACGATCTTCTCAAAGCGGCACACGACATCCTTCAGATTACGGTGCCGATGATGCAGCAGTATCCAATTGCAGTCGGCCAAGCCTTGATTGCTGCAGACATGCAGTTGGGGCCGTTCAAGCAGTGCGTAATCGCAGAGGCTGATGGAGAATTCACCAAGTCACTTCGTCAGAGATTCCTTCCGCGTGCGGTGTTGGCCGGTCCAAGTGATTCGCCACATCTGAAGGACTTGGTCGAAGGCAAGTCGATGGATGGCGAAGCTAGGCTATTCGTTTGCGAGGGATTCACTTGCCAGCAACCCGTTGAAGGAAGTGAGATTCCGGCGGCCATCGAAGCCCTGTAGGCGACGTGCGACGGCCATTTTTAGCAGTAGTCCCGAGCGGATTCGAACCGCTGATTTTCTGCTTGTGGCAGACGCCTTTTCCGCTTGGCCACAGGACTGACGTAACGAGAACAGAGTTCCCATTTGCTCTGAACGACGCGACCGTGGCGTGGTGGTTCACGGTGAAGACATAAAAAAAGCCCCGATCACCGGGGCTGATATTCTGCTGGATACTGTGGAAAGCCGACTAAGTTGTGTTCGTGGCTCCCAACGTCGTTTCCAATTCGTTGTAGAACTCGGTCAGTCGCATCGCTAGATGCTCGGGGGCATATTTCTCTTGAATGCGGTCCTTCGCGGCATCGGAGACTTGGTGACGGAGATCTTGGTCTTCCAGCAGAGAGCACATGCCGCGAGCCATGTCTAACGGCGTCGCCTCGACTAACAGAGCGATGTCGTTATCGAGCACCTGAGTGTGCATGCTCAACTTCGTTGCGAGTAGCGGCACGCCAGACTCGAGGTAGGAGAAGACCTTCATCGGCGTGTTGTTCCCCATCGTTCGGGGTGACACCAAGATGTCCGCTTGCTGCAGATACTCGCCAAGCTGGTCAATCGGGCGAGGTCCAATGAAATGGGTGCGGTCGCCGATTTGGTAATTCGCGGCGACAGCTTTGTAGCGTTGAATATCGTCGTCAGATCCACCAATGATGACCAATTGCACGTCCGGATAGCGGTGATATACGTGCGTGAATCCGTCCAGCAGTAAATCGATTCCCTGGTAGGTGGCCAAATTGCCGACGTACATGATGGAACGGCCCGGCAATTCCAGTAAATCCAACTCGTTGGGTTCGGCTGAAGACTGTGACTCTGTCAGCAGGCTGGCGTCTTCGATTCGAACGGTTGGCGTACGATCGCTGTGGGCCGTCGCCAGATCTTCGAGTGCTTGGCACACCGCCACGACGCCGCGACTGTTGCGAACGGCCAGTTTTTCAAAGTAACGCAGGATGGGCCCAACGACATACAAGAATGGCATTTTGTCGATCAACTGACTCGGCAACGATGAATCCATGTCGTAGATGTACGGCACGCCCATGGTGCCCTTGATCAACATCGCCATAAAGACGGACTCTTCGACCGCGTGAATGACGTGGTAGCGAGATCGCGAGCACAGCCACAAAGCGTGAATAGTCATCACCGTATCGCAGATGAGTTTCCTGATGGAAAAACCCGGCGGAACGTTGCGAACCAGCGGAATGCTGGGGATTCGGATGTGACGACAATTGGGGACATCGACCGGCGATCCTTCATGGTAGGTCAGCAGATCAATTTCATGCCCACTCTCAGCCAAGACATGCAGCATCTTTAAGGTCGCGATTGGCGTACCGCGATCTTGAAAGAAAGGCTGTGGAGCGAGGACTAACAGTTTCATGGGTGTAACTTCGGGTGGATGATTCTCAACTGCAGTTAGCCTGCACGATGATGGGGGAACCAAACAATGCTGTCAGGCCTGCAAGCCGCGCGAGCCACTCTGTTGTTCTCGAGAACGCGGCCATCCCAACAAGTCGATGTAATGCCATCGGTAAGACAAACTGGCCTACGGACCTTACGACCTTAAAGCCCAGTGAATCGAATGTGTTTTCCACATCTGCGTTTCGAAAACAGTTAAACGGACGAGCATTCGACTCGACCTTTTGCTTCCATGCGAACAACTGCGTTGAAAACCAATTCATGCTTTGAACGGTTGGGTAGTCGACAATAACGCGATCCCTTGCGACACGACATAACTCGTGCAGAAACTGCATCCAGTTTTCCAGATGGGGCAAGAGTCGAAACCCTAATACGACGTCAAAGCTGTTTTGTTCGAATGGCAGATCAAGCAAGCTGCCCGCTGCGAACGAGTATTGGCCCTGCCCCACCTCTCGGTCCAGGCGATCGCAACAAGAATCGTCGCTGCCGAATACCGTAACGTCGAAACCGGCATCTACTAGCCACGGAGCAAGTTGGGCATGTCCGCCTCCGACATCCAAAATGCGGCAGTCATCGGCTGTCGGTAGCATCTCGTGGACTAGTTTCTGCTGAACTTCCAAGAAATAACGTCCCACCGAGCCGGCAAATCGGCTGGCGTAATCGTCCGACGAACTCTCAAGGTCCGGACGTTCGGTGGGGTGAGTGGAAGTTGCCATCGGTTCATTCACCAATTTCGATCGGTGACGTTTCGTTTGGTATTCGTATGTGGGAATTTGGAGTGATGCGTTGTAATTCGGCCTCACGACGAGCCGGATTCCAGCCTAGTCGCGTCATCAAGTTGTCAGCCATTTCACGCAGCGAAACGTTGCCCACAAGATGATCAGACCTCCGAAGTAGGAGGTCATCAAGGTGAACGATCGATTCGCTGTCTATCCACCGTTGCAACTCAGGGGCCGAAAGATCACTCAGTGATTTCGACGCTGTTTCGTATGGCGGGGGCCGGTTGGTAGGACTCTCGGAGGTTAACGATGTGCGGAGGGACTTCAAAGCTTTTTCTGCGATACGGCGAGCCGTAGTGTACTTCACGCCTTCAACGGTCACGAACCCCTGCACCTCACGTGACGCACGTAATCTCGGGGATTTTCGAGGCAAATGCGAGTTCTTCGTCTGTGCAGGCAGCCAACCAGTCATGATCAATTCGACGTCGTTTGCCGAGAGTTCACAGTTTGAAACTGTCG
>CAYQMZ010000077.1:11631-15936 GCA_964418725.1 uncultured Pirellulaceae bacterium | reverse complement strand
ACCCGTGTCCGGGAGCCGTGCGTCGGCCCCAAACCTAGTCGCGAAAGCCCCTCAATTCACCGGTTTGACTCTGGCGTCAATTCGAGATGTGGGAGACGTCAACGAAATCCGCGTTCTAAACGGACACCGAATTTCCCGGTTCTCGTTCCGTATGACGCCAAAACACTTGACTCAAGAAAACCTGCCTTACAGCGCCCGAACGAATGAACGACCTTTCACTGTTACTGTTCGCTCAGACGGCCCTCCATCACATGCTTCGTAGTGCCGCGTCTCGTAGCGTTGCGACTTCCCTGTCGGTCGACACGTGATTGTTAGCGAACGAAGTTTCGGAGCTTGAAGCAGTGTCTCGCACTCCTCAGGGCGCAACTTAGTAGCGTAGACTCTGGCACTCTCCAGCGTCGTGGACTTCGACATCTCGAGCAGAAACTCTGGAGTCACATTACTAGCCCCCACACGTAGCGTTTTCAGCTTCGGCAACTTGGCCAGCAATCGAGCGGTATCCTGCCCCCAAAGGTTCCAGCGCAAGTCCAACGTCTCGAGGTTCGGGAAAGCGACAAGCTGCTCTAGCGCGCCCTGCTCGAACAGTTGACTTCTGAATTCCATGAATCGAATGCCATTCGACTGCGTCAACTTCGCTACCAGTTCTTTCTCCAGCTCGCGTGACTGAAAGTAGACCGCCACGAGGCTAGGCAACGCCTCGAATTGCAGCGTGCCGTAGTCGCCAATGCGTAGCACTTGCAACTCTGGTAGTTCCTCAAGGACAGCATGCTTCGCGTCGATTGACAAAGACTTCAAATTGGGACAACTACGAACCGACAAATCCCCAAGCCTGCGACTGGGATGCTGAAGCTCTTCGAGCGCAGGCAAGTCTTCGAGCAAAATCGACCGCGGCACACCTCGAATATTCAGCGATCGAATGCGTCGGTGTTTGACCATGGAAAATTCACCAAGGCAGTTTGTTGTGAGCTCTTCCAAACGCGGAAAGGCTTGCCACATCTCATTGGGTGCAGACTCCAACTGAGCACTCGCGATCCGCAACTCACGCAAGGAAGTCATGGGGCCCAACGCTTCAATACTTCGCCGACCCATTGGCATGTAGTCGAGTTGCAACTGTTCAAGTTCGCTCGCCTGCCGTAGATGTGCTAACGAACTGACGTCCCGCATTTTCCGGCCTGTTTCCAGTCGGCGAAGCTTCGACATTTTTCTGAGCGGCTTCAGCGAAGTGATCGGCGTGTTCTGCAGCATGAGTTCTTGCATCTGCGTCAGATCAGCGAGTTGTTCGAGCCCTGCATCGGTTATCGCCGTCTCCTTCAAGCTCAGTGACTTGAGCTGTGTTAGTTCCGTCAGCTCCGCCAAACCTTCGTCCGTAATTTTTGTGCCCTGAAACGATAACGCTTCGAGGTGTCGCAGCTTGGCGACGTACTTCGCGGACCTATCAGTCACTGCCGTTCGATGCAACGACAGCCGTCGCAGCCACGGCAACCGTGTTATCGCCACAACGTCCTCGTCAGTGACGCCAAACGAATTATGAAAGCTGAGGTGATAGACCTTGTACACATCGTTGCTGAAGACGCGCCGCCACCCCGTCGCCTTGGGCAACGGCCGGACGAAACCAGCCTTGCTTTGGATCGCGTCGATCGCCATGTATGCGGTATACCGTCGATAGACCGATGACCCGATGCACACCAATAGAATCAGAATCAGGACCGCACGCAGACCAAATTGCACACGGAACCACTTCTTACGTGGCTTGGTCGTTTGCACCTTCGGTGGATTCTTAGCCGGGTCACCATTGAGCATAACGCAACAACCAAAGTGAATAACTAGCAAGTACTGTCGCAAGCAACGTCACTACATCATGCAAACTTACTCGAATGCTTTCAAATCTCTGCCCCGATTACTTTCCCTGACAGCGAGCAAACCGCAAGAATTCCGCGAAATCAGCGACGCGGGAGGTTACAGCGGCTCACCAATGCGTGAGATCGTCTCCGCCAAGGTTACTGGGATAAGTGCTTCCGACAGCGTACTTGGCCAAAGCATGCCTAGCGTCAATCATTTCCACGAATGTGTATACTCTTCGCCTGACCGGTCACGTTCGTTCGTGCACCTTCGCCGCAATCTTTTGTCAGGCTTTTCATGATTCGCATCGGGATAATTTTGCTCGTACTCGCGACGGCACTCAAGGCTCACGCACAACCGCAGCCATGGAAATGGGAAACGGTCGACACAACTGGATCGCCCACGGCTCGGCATGAAGCCGCGTTTGTCGCGTACAAGGGCAAGTGCTATCTAATCGGCGGACGTCGGGTAAATCCGGTGGATGTCTTTGATCCAGCAACGAACAGCTGGACCTCGAAAAGTGAAACCCCAATCGAACTGCATCACTTTCAAGCCGTTGTTGTCGACGACGCCATCTATCTGATCGGAGCCATGACTGGACCATGGCCCAAGGAAAAGCCGCTGGAGAAAATCGTCGTCTACTATCCTGAGCGTGACGAATTCCGCTTCGTTCACTCAATCCCGGAATCGCGTCGACGCGGGGGAGCGGGCGCCGTTCTGCACGACGGAAAGATCTACATCGCCGGCGGTATCACCAACGGGCACATGGATGGCTACCAGCCATGGCTAGACGAATACGACCCCAAAACCGGAAACTGGAAACCACTCGCGGATGCCCCCAATGCTCGCGATCACTTTCAAGCGGTTGTTCACGACGACAAGCTGTATGCCTTGGCAGGGCGCACAACTTCGCAGCGCACTGATGAAGGCTTCAGCCTGACCGTAGAGCCGGTTGATGTCTACGACTTCAAAACGCAACGTTGGTTGGATTCGGACGAACGGCGAGACCTGCCTACCCTGAGGGCCGGCAACATGGCGATGAGTTGGAGAGACGAAGTCATTGTCGGCGGTGGCGAAAGCGCGAGCCAGAAGCCTGCCCATAACCAAGTCGAAGCCTTCAATACCGCGACGCAAACGTGGAGAAGGTGGCCGACATTAAACCGAGGCCGACATGGCTCTGGGTTTGCCATCATTGGGAACGAAGTCTTCACGGCTTCGGGCAGCGGAAACCGCGGAGGCGGACCTGAATTGACCTCCGTCGAAAAACTGCGGCTACCGTCCGCGAAGATTCACCCACCAAACAATGCGGCCGTTCAACAATGGCATACGAAGACACTCTCGTTTACGGGACCGAAAACTTCCGAGTCTGCGACGCCCAATCCATTCACGGACTATCGGTTGCTGGTGACGTTCAAGCACGGCGACGAAACTCGCACCGTCCGAGGCTTCTACGCAGCCGACGGGAACGCTGCAGAAACGGGCGCGGACCAAGGCAGCACATGGCTTGCCCGCTTCACCCCGGATCATGTCGGCGAATGGACATACACAGCAACTTTGCAATCCGGCAAAGACATCGCCATAGACGATGACCCAACGTTCGGCGAGACGATCCAACTGGCAGCCCCCTCAGGGCAGTTCGTTGTCCAACCTCCCAGCAACAATTCAGAACGTGACTTCCAACATCGTGGAAAGCTGATCGCCGACGGCCGGTATCTGCGATTGGCCGACCACGACGAATACTTTTTAAAGGGCGGCGCAGATAGTCCCGAGAACCTTCTTGCCTACGAACACTTCGACGGCACTTATCGAATCTCAACGGAAGCTACCGACGGCGAAGCGAAGGCCACGAAAGAGCTACATCGCTATGCTCCACATCTTCGCGACTGGCGATCCGGCGACCCTACATGGCAATCTGGGAAAGGCAAAAGCCTGATTGGCGCGATCAACTACCTAGCCTCGACCGGCATGAATGCGGTCTACTTTCTAACGCTCAACATTGGCGGCGACGGCAAAGACGTTTGGCCCTACAAGACGCCCAGCGACTTTGCACGTTTCGATTGCAGCAAACTGGACCAGTGGGAAATCGCTTTCCAGCACATGCAACGCAAAGGCATCCTCTTGCACATCGTCACGCAAGAAACGGAAAACGAACGGATGCTCGACGACGGAAACACCGGTCGACTTCGCAAGCTGTACTATCGCGAGCTCATCGCGCGATTTGCACACCATCCAGCACTCGTCTGGAATTTAGGAGAAGAAAACGGACCAGCCGACTTCTCGCCCAACGGTCAAACGGCCACGCAACAAAAAGCAATGGCCGACTACATCAAACACGCGGATCCTTACAAGCATCCTGTCGTGATCCACACGCACTCCACCCCCAAAGGAACGGATGAGGTCATTCACGACTTGCTAGGACACCCGACATTGGACGGGCTGTCTTTTCAAGTACACGAACCGAAAGAC
>CAYQMZ010000077.1:0-11621 GCA_964418725.1 uncultured Pirellulaceae bacterium | reverse complement strand
CCATCACGAAGTCCTCCGTTGGCACAAGTTGGCAGATGACGCGAAACGTCCGTGGATGATCAGCATGGACGAGATTGGCCCGTGGCATACCGGCACCGTCCCGGACGAAACCGACCCGGACCACGCAACGCTGCGTCGAGAGGTCTTGTGGGGCAGCATTTTGGGCGGAGCAGCTGGCGTTGAATGGTATTTCGGTGCAAAGTTCCCCCACAACGACCTCACCAGTGAGGACTGGCGTCAACGCGAGGCCATGTGGAAACAGACCAAGCACGCGCTCGACTTCTTCACCAAACATACCCAGTACTGGAAGATGCGTCCCAGCGAGTGCCTTCGATCCGAGCACGGTCACTGCTTTGCCTCTCCCGGCGAAATGTACGTCGCCTTCATACCAGGTAGCGTCGGCGATGCTATACGAATGGATCTATCCGCCTGCGATCGCGACATGACCATCCAGTGGTACAACCCACGATCCGGTGGGCCATTGCAATCTGGCACCATTGAATCAACGAAGCCGACCGCGAATGCCGACCTTGGCAGACCACCAAACGAACATGACAAGGACTGGGTCGTCCTGGTGAAATGATGACCGTACTTGCGGGCGACCGGCACACTCAATCGCTCTAGCCATCAAGACCGAAAGACGCCGACAGTAGCAAGAAGTCGGCGAAATCCGTGCGTCCGTTTCCATCAAAGTCGGCCTGCGTCCACGATGACTCGATCGAACCAAAGTTCACCGAGAGGACCAGAAAGTCGGCAAAGTCGACTGTTCCATTCAGATCCGTGTCGCCACGCCGCGTCCCGATTACCTGTTGCAGTAAGAAGTCTGCGTCCGCTTGGCTTACGTCTCCAGAACCGTCTAGGTCGAAGAAGGAATCGTTGTCTTGCTCACGTATCGCGTCGAAGTACGAATCAACGACGCTGGAGTCGAGCGACTCCATAAATCCTGGCGTCCCGTGCCGAACAACGCTGGCTCGCCAATTTTCCACTGCCCCGAATTGCTCAACGGACAGGCCTTCCAATTGCAGTGGCACCAGAGAAGCACCAATTCCGTCTGCATTCTGTGCCCAGGGCGCCGAGTCCCGATACGCAACGCGTGAAACAACGACACCGCGTGCGTCGATCAATTCGATCGTGTCTTCCCGATTGCCAAGGTTACGCTCATACTCGCCGACAATGCGAACATCGTCCCCGTATCGCTGTCGAAAAGACTGGCGATGGTTGACCACAACAACTCGCTCGTTAGGTGACAGTGTCACATGGGGAAACGTGAAGTCTATTCCTTGCGCAAGTCTCGCACCGCCAACGTTAATCGACTGTCCACTTAAATTCACGAACTCGATAAACTCAAGGTCATCAGCGTCTTGCCCTAAGACTTCCGCATCATCAACAAGATCAGCAGGGTGATACATGATCTCGGCAATTTGCAGTGGCAGCGGCAAGTCCATCACGATTGTTGAAGTCACTAACGCACTCCAGGACTGACCATCAAACGCCCGCGCGTTCAATGTCAAGTTTTCCGTCAGTTCTAGAGGCGAATCGTACGTCCTTGCCATTGAATTGACACCACCACCCGGCAGTCTCGGATCGGACCCATCCAAAGTGAAATAGATCGGGTGCGTCCCATGGATCGCCAGCAAATCACCTGGCTGAGCGAATTCGGTGTCGCTGCTCTCAGGTAGCTCTAATTCGGGCGGCGCAATCGGTGGATATAACTGTTCGTTGCGATACTGCTGCAGCACAATGTCGCCACGCACTGGAAAATACTCGGTTCGCAATTCGTCGAGTCGTGGCAGCCAATGGTCGTCACGAGTTAGCGGTGGATCGATGTTGTCAAATAAGGCGTCCCCCCAGCGTGCCGACTCACCAACTATCGCTCGATCGATCGGTGCAGCTACGCGATCAAGTCTTTCAATATTTGCTTCGGTGGTCAGCAGGCCATCGTGAAAGAGGTGCTTCTGGATGCGGTCACCGAAAGCAACGCGAAACTCTTCAACCTCCTTTAGTTGATTGAAGATCTCACCTGGACCGCCCTCGACTGCGCTGGTTGCCGTCACACGATTGGTGGACACATCACGGAACAGGAATTCGGCATCCCAACTGTGGAATTGCCACTGCCCGTCGCTGCTCCTCCGGCGTGATGCGTACCAATTGTTGTGTGGCCAGTCTTCATTGCCGGCGAATTGATTCAGAATCATGTAGTCGGCGAACTTCGTGATATCTAGCTGACGTTCGACCGCCGCATAATCCAAAGGCTCGCTGCGAACTTCCTCCAACAGCTCTCGCCACGCAATGTCGTCACCGTCAACCACTTCCCTGTTCTTCAAGACGTCGTAGTCACCTGGAGTTCCCCCCAGGTCATCGGAAACAAACGTCGAATCAGGTCTTTCGTTCGGATTGTAGAGCCCCCAGTAAAGTCCGTTTAAATATAGGTGCACCCACGTGCCCTGCGGAGCCAGTCCCCCCATCTCATTCTGCAGTTCTGCCGCCCAGCGATCTTGAACAAAGGTCCCATCCGCCGCATGCTGGCTGTTATTTCGCTCACCTCGCGACCAGGAGAAGTTATAGCTGGCGCGCAACATCACCGTATCAAACTCAGTTGCAGCCACGTCTCCAAACCACGGGTACGACAACTTGGTCGGTCCGTATTCGTTCTTGAATAGCAACCGAATCGAATGCTTCGCGCTTGCGCTGGGTCGACGGCTAAAGCCGCCGCTAATCCGAGCTCCGGCATCCACGCGAAATTCGATCGAGCCATCCGTATCTATAAGCTCTGCAGAGACCGGGCGTTCCCAATCAACGCCAGACTGCAGCGGGTTGCTGTAGATCCCAGTGGATTCCGACCACAGATCGTCTGGAGCGAAAACAAGCGAGAGTGTCGGGATCGCTCGCAGATCATCCTTCAGCGTATCGCGATATCGCGGGTCTTCGACAACCTCGAGATCTATTTGGTAATTGGCCGGGACCACATCGCCGGCCTTAAACGGCCCAAGCGGGAAGTTGTGTCGAAACGTCCCCCAGGTCTCTGGTTGCCCATCACCATCCTGACGCAACACATCGTCCAAGAAAAAGTACGATCGCGAAGAATCGCCACCAGTGCGGTGACCGGCTTCGAATGACGACGCTCGGACGATGGTCGTCGATTGGATCTGTATTGGCTCGCTATAAATGGGCGACGCCTCGGTCGGCACACTTGAATCCAAAGTGTAGTGGATGGTCGCAGCAGAAGACGGGACGCTCAGCGAAAGCGTAAACGGTTCCTCGAAAAAGCCGCTTTCGACACTGAAGTCAGGTTCCGCTGTGGTCCCGACAAAGCCGGAGCCCAATTCATTCGCGCTGCCAGGACTAGGCTCAGCGAAAAACAGGAACGCGTTGTCGCGAAGTCCGAAGGAAGTGTCAGCCAACTGCCGTGGAAAAGCGTCGCCGAAATCGCTGACAACCGTCACGCCATCCGGCGCAATCAAGCCAAGATACTCGCCATCCGATGACAATCGAAAGTTTGTATGCAGCTCAGGCCCGACACGGTCCTTCCCCGAGGCAAACACAACCAAGTAGCCGTCCGCCTGGAGCTCTAAGTCTGGCAGCTGCCATTTCGTCAGATCGCTCTGGTCGTCCGTTAGGTACCAGCCAGCAAGGTCTACCGCCTGCTCGCTGCCGTTGTGGATTTCGATCCAGTCGGATGAGTCACCGTCCATGTCCAAAAGCGTGTCGACATTGCTGGCTTGAAACTCCGAAATGACAATGTCGCCCGCCAACAAACAACGTTGCTCTAGCGTTTCGTGGTGAGGCAGTCCGCGATACGTTGAGCTCCACGGTCTTGTGCGACGAATCAACATGGGCGACCAAACTGCAGTGGCAACTGAAAGAATGACATCACGTAGAACACACCTCGAAGTGAGTGAGCTTGCACATTTTAAGTGGCACGGCATTCGGAAGCGCGGAAAAAATGATCAGCGATCTGGGAGGTCAAGGACTCACCACATGTGGCACCCAATTGAACCTTCACGCAATTCTGCGAAACTCGCGGTCTGGGATTCATTGTTCGAGGATTATTTCATGCGATTCGCCGTAACTCCAAGCTCAAGGCAAAGACTTCAGCTGTTTTCGTCGCCGGCCACTTTTCTGTGGGCCTTCTTGCTGGCAGTCGGTTTGTTGGCCCGGCCAAGTCTATCGGCTGAGTTCGTTGAGATTTCGGAAGCCAACTGGAAGTCTGTCGTACCAACAGGCAAAGAGGCGGATTGGATCTTTGGAGATTTTGTACTCCGCAACGACAAAGTGACAGCCGTGATCGCAAACCCCGTGCAAACACGGAACGCGAACATGACGGTTCGCAACGTAGCAGGGGCCATGATCGATCTGACGTTTCGCTACCGTCCGTCGGACCAATTGAGCTGTTACTATCCTGGCGCCGGCGAGTTCCCGATTCGCTACATCTCCGCAAGCGACACAGCTAAAGGCACCGTCGTCACCGTTTCGAGCGACTGGCGAAAAGACATGCCCGAAATGTCCGTCGCGTACGAATTGAACGACGGCGATTCTCATATCACCGTGACCACGACGTTCACGAACCCACATCAAGAGGACGTTCGCTTTCCATTGCGTGATGCCGTGCGTGCTGATCGCGGATTTAGCCATCGCTTGACCGACTCGCTGTATGTTTGCTCCGACGACTGGTGGCGACAGGCCTACGGCATCAAGTCATCAGGTCACCAACTAGCAGCGGTCGGCGACAGCGTAGACAAAGGTCGCCCCGTCATCTCATTCAAAGGCGAATCGGGTTCGAAGGTCACCCTTCGACCTGGCGAATCGTACACATTGAAACGCACTTTGATTCCTGGCGAAAACGAGATCGATGTTGAGTCAGCCGCGATGGCCCTGGACGGCACCAAGCTGGCGACGGCCGCAATTGTGGTCGTCGATCCCAAAGGATTCGTGCCGACTGCTGAACTTACCATCAACTCAGTGGCTGGTGATCAAACCCAAAGTATCGGTCGCGTCGTGACTGGCGAGGCAGGCCCCACGATTTTGAAACTTCTTCCTGGCAACTACAGCGTCACGGCCAAGGGGCTCGGACGTGGCGAAAAGACGATCGAATTCGAAGCCACTCAAGAATCGCAGGCTATGGTGCGAATTGAGTTGCCAGAGCCCGGCTACGTTCATGCCCACATCACCGACGACAAAGGAACAGCGATTCCGGCGAAGGTTCAGTTCGTGGCTGAAAACGGCGACAACCCAAATTTCGGCCCCGACACCAAGAGCTTTGGGGTACGCAACGTTCGCTACACTGCGAACGGCAAGGTTAGCACGGCGGTTGCTCCAGGCGACTATCGAATCATCATCAGTCGTGGGCCGGAGTACGACGCCGACTTCCAAACGATCAATGTGGAAAGCGGTAAGGTCACCACCATTAACTCCAAGATCAAACGCTCCGTGCAATCCGAAGGTTGGGTCAGCTCAGATTTCCACAGCCACAGCACACCATCCGGCGACAACACGTCGGATCAGTTTGGACGAGTTCTCAACCTGCTCGCAGAACATATCGAATTCGCACCGTGTACCGAACACAATCGTGTTTCCTCCTACGTTCCGCACTTAGATCGACTGAAAGCCCACGACTTCATGGCTACATGCACCGGCATGGAGCTAACCGGCAAACCGCTACCGATAAACCACCAAAACGCCTTTCCGATGCACCACCACCCGCACACCCAAGACGGCGGTGGCCCCATCACTTCTCAAAACCCGATCACTCAAATCGAACGTTTGGCGATGTGGGATGGTGGCAGCGAAAAGCTGATCCAGGAGAACCACCCTAACCTCGAACAAATCTGGGCCGACAGGGACTTGAATGGTGAAGAAGACGAGGGCTTCAACAAGATGTTCGGCTTCATGGATGTAATCGAAGTCCATCCGCCTGCCGACATCTTTGCAGAGCCTGGTACAAAGACTGGACAGTACAACAACGTGATCCAATCTTGGCTGCGAATGATTAATAAGGGCTTTCGAATCCCGGGCGTCGTCAACACCGACGCACACTACAACTTTCATGGCTCGGGCTGGCTACGCAATTACATCAAGAGCTCAAGCGACCAGCCTACTCAGATCGACACGATGGAGATGGTGCACGAGTCCGAACACGGTCACATCATTATGACCAACGGACCGTTTCTTGAAGTCACCGCAACCAGCGGCGACAACACAGCGATTCCCGGCGATGACCTGAAGGCCAGCGACAAGAAAGTGACAGTGCTGGTTAAAGTCCAGTGCCCCAACTGGTTCGATATCAACCGGGTTCAGTTACTTCTGAACGGGCGGCTGTCCGAGGCCCACCACTTCACGCGTCGCAAAACGCCCCAAGCGTTCTCTAACGATGTCGTAAAATTCGAGCAAGCCATCGAAGTCGAATTGGACCAGGACACTCATATCATTGCAGCAACCATCGGCGACGGGCTTAAGCTTGGTGCAGTCATGGGACCGGACCACGGTGACGACGTTCCGGTAGCGTTCAGCAACCCGATCTTTGTCGACGTGGACGCCGACGGAAAATTCTCACCAAACGGCGACCTCTTAGGATTGCCATTCCCTTACAAGGAAGACCCAACGCAGTAGACCGCGGACGCAAACGAAACCAAACTGTCGCTATAATGAGCGGCTTCGAACCAAACAAGAACGGTGTAAGCGATGATTTCCAGAAGACACTTTGTTGGCGCCTTGACCGCTACGGCAGCCGGAGGAATGAGCGTTTTGGCAAAAGACGATTCGAAGGATGCAGACCTCAAACGCCCCGTCGTCATCTCAACTTGGCGTCACGGCTTGGCCGCCAACGACGCCGCCTGGAAGATCCTATCTAATGGTGGCCGAGCGCTGGACGCCGTCGAAGCTGGCGTGCGAGTTAGTGAATCAGACCCAGCTGTTTCTAGCGTTGGTCTAGGTGGACTGCCCGACGCATCTGGAAACGTCACGCTTGACGCCTGCATCATGGATGAAAAAGGAGACTGCGGATCCGTCGCCTACCTGCAAGGCATCGAGAACCCGATCTCTGTCGCACGAATGGTGATGGAAAAGACGCCTCACGTCATGATGGTGGGCGAAGGAGCTCGGCGGTTCGCTTTGGAAAACGGGATGAAGCCAAAAGAACTGCTGACAGAAAACTCCAAAGCAGAATGGAAAAAGTGGAAAGCTGATCATCCGGATGCGATCAAGCACTGGGAAATCAACGTCGAAAACCATGACACCATCGGCTTGGTTGCCATGGACGCTCACGGCAATCTCTCGGGAGCCTGCACCACCAGCGGACTAGCTTGGAAACTGCCAGGACGAGTTGGTGATTCTCCAATCATCGGAGCCGGCCTCTACGTCGACAACGAAGTCGGCGCCGCCAGTGCTACTGGCGTTGGTGAGGCCGTCATCCGCGCGGTTGGCAGTTTTCTGGTTGTCGAACTAATGCGTCAGGGCCATTCGCCGCAGGATGCCTGTCGTTTGGCAACGGAACGCGTCATTGCAAAGAACCCCGACTGGAAAGAGTTCCAGGTTGGCTTCATCGCGCTCGACAAGAAGGGCCGAGTCGGCGGCTACTGCATTCGCTTGATTAAGGCTACGAGTCGCATTCCGGCGAAGAAGTAGTCATCCTACGCTCTACGCTCCGACACCAACGCGACCTCCAGGCAACTTCTCCGATGAACGTGCTGCTCGAAGTCTGTATCGACTCCATTGACTCAGCAAAGGCTGCGAAAGACGGCGGCGCCGATCGTTTGGAAGTCTGCAGCGCTCTCGCCGTTGGCGGTACAACGCCTAGCTTTGGGCTAGTTGAGCAGTGCGTGGCCGATTTAGAGATGCCAGTCATGATGATGATTCGTCCGCACGACGGACACTTCGTCTATGAGGCCGAAGACATAGACACGATGTTAACGAACATCGAGGTAGCTCGATCTATTGGAGTGCAAGGCATCGTCTTCGGCGCACTCACGGCCCAGCGAACCCTAGACGTTAGTGCCTGCAAAAAGATCATCGAAGCCGCCGACGATCTGGAAGTTACGTTTCACCGTGCCTTTGATGTGGTTGTCGACCCGCTGGCGACTCTGGCTGAATTGGAAACTTTGGGCGTGGATCGCATCCTGACATCCGGGCAAATGCCGTCGGCCTTAGCGGGTGCAGACCTTCTTCAACAACTGGTTCAGCACACGAAAAAGATCTCCATCCTCGCGGGTGCCGGAGTCAACGACGAAAACGTACTCGAGCTCGTTGAACGAACCGGTGTCAGCGAAGTTCATGCCAGCGCCAGCATCCAGCCTGGCAATCAACAGTCGAACGGCAATCCCGATCACACGGTCGCGTTCGGCGACGGACGGCGTGTCACCTCCGCTGATAAAGTTCGGGCAATCGTCGACGCGTTGGCCAGCAAGGTTCCGTGAAGAACAGAAAATAGGCGGTCAGCGAACTTTTCGCTCCGCCGATCAACGGAACAAATGGGCAGAATGACCTGTCGATTCTAGACGGTCGCCCACGTTTGATATTTCGAGTTGACGCCGACAACACGCCTGCGCGTCACGAATGAGGCTGATGGTACAATCGGCGAGCAGTCCTGGATTCACCTCAACTCACAAGCGATTGTTCGCAGCAGTACGGACGGTTGCTCCAACGCACTCCAATCAGGGGATTGCCAATGAACCGTTTTCCGGATGGACTCAGAAGACTTTCGCGTACGTCAATGGCGCAAGACCACGGATCTCTTCATTCACGATTGGTGCAAACTTGAATGCAATAGAGCGATACGACGAAGAGACCCTACGACGGAGGGACGCCATCCTGTCAGCCGTCGGTTTTGCCGGCAACAGTTTTCTTCATTCGACGCAATGGCAGAGTGCGATGGACACGGTGCTGGAGAAACTGGGCACTGCTGTCGGAGCGAGTCGGACATACTTCTTCGAAAAGCACGAAGACGACAACGGCGTTGCTCTGGCTACTCAAGTCAACGAGTGGGTGGCGGCAGGCACAAGCTCACAGATTGAGAACGAACAATTGAAAAATGTCCCGTGGGTCGCCTCAGGAATGGGAAGATGGCTAGAAGAGATGAATCTTGGAAATGCCATCCACGGACTGATTGCAGATTTCCCGGAGAGCGAACGTGCACTCTTGGAAAACCAAGGGATCCAGTCACTTGTTGCAATGCCCGTTTTCTCCGAAAACCGACTTCGGGGTTTTCTTGGCTTTGATGACTGCCAAAACTTGCGCGAGTGGTCCGCTGCTGAATTTGACGCGTTGACGACCGCGAGCAGTGCGCTGGGTGCCGCCATCGACCGCTGTAGTCTTGAACAACGACTTCGGTTTTCACAGAAGATGGATGCTATCGGTACGCTTGCTGCGGGCGTAGCGCACGACTTCAACAACGTCTTGCATGCCATCGGTACTTTCGTTTCGACCGCCAAGTTGAGAATTGACGAAACGAATGAAGCACAGGAAGACCTTGATGAGGCATTAAAGGGAATTGAGATGGCGAACGGGTTGACGCGTCAACTCGTCAGTTTCTCTCGCAAACATGAGCCGCAACCATCCGACTTGAACGTCAATGATCTAGTGAACGCGGTAGTGTCACTCGCAAAACCAACGCTCGGCAGCGGGATTCAAGTGTCACTGGCATTCCAGGAACCATCGCCGACTATTCGCGCCGATTCTGGACTGATCAGTCAAGTATTGTTGAATCTGATCCTCAACGCCTGTCAGGCCATGGCCGGCAAAGGACTGCTTGAAATCCGCAGCCGCATGAAGCGTCCCGAAGAACCGGTCCGCGGTGTGAATTCGGAGAGTTTGCATGGCGACTTCGCGGTGATTTCAATCCGCGATACTGGACCAGGAATCCCCAAAGCGATTCAGTCTCGGGTTGTCGAACCGTTCTTCACCACCAACACGTCAGGGGAAGGCACCGGGCTAGGGCTATCAATTGCCTATGGAGTTGTGCAGGAGTCGGGAGGCGCAATCGAATTCAAGAGCAAGGAAGGACAAGGTACGGAGTTCTCTATCTACCTCCCCGCGTCCGAAGCGACAGCAGACGCGTCACGGACGTCGCCACCTGCCCCCGACTCTCGCGGCACCATCCTGGTCGTTGATGATGATCCTTTGGTTTTAGCTTCCACGAGGTCATTGCTGGAGTCGGCCGGATACAGTGTTGTGACGGCTCCCGATGGCGCCAAAGCACTAAAGGAATTCGAGACACCAAACAGCGAAATCGGATTGGTCATTTCCGACACAGTGATGCCCGAAATGGATGGTGTATCACTTTTCCAAGCCTTGATGGCACACGACGGGAATGTCAAAGTGATCTTGGTAAGCGGCTATGCACATGCCCTGCCCAACGTGAAATCTCAAAATCTAGTCAGTCTTCAAAAACCGGTTGCTGCCGCGGATTTGCTTTCGACAATCAATCGCTTCCTTGGCATCCCACAGGGAAACTGACTGCCGATTCATGTCAGCCACAGCTTTAGGCCTTTGCCTGGTTAATCGGAACCTCGAGCCACGTCCCTTCCTGCGTTTACTCACCCTCGGCACATAGGGGCGTTGCAGGCCTGCTGCTGACATTCATGCTGTATTGCGTAGGTACGTTTGCCCTCATTGGAACAGCGTGCGGTGGATTGACGGCACTGGCTCTACCTCGCTCACCGTCGATGGGCGTGCAGGTGAAGTACGAAGATTAACGACTGCAGGCGTGCGCACTTGCGTGACGAGGATCCCGTCGGTAGATTGCGCACCAGCAATCCCACAATTCAGAGAACACATCATGAACGTTCGACGCGATTTCCTGTTGTTATTCCTCGCCGCTGCTTTAGTCCTCACTCCTCTTGCCGCCCATGCCGAAGACCGCATTTGGACGGGAGCGATCGACGACCAGTTCAACAATGCCGGAAACTGGGAAGGCGGGGTTCCGTCGCTTGACGACGATCTTGCCGTAATCGATGGCGGCGACAATCAGCCCGTCATTATCCCCGAGGCCACGGAAACTATAACGATCGGCGGTTTCCAACTGGGCACCAGCGGTGATGCTGGTGGGCATGTCATTCAGAACGGCGGGACGATCGTGGTGGCTCCGTTCGGTTTGGAGAACATCCCGACGGACTACGAATTCAAGAGTCACATCGGCGACAAGGGCACATCGAACTCCAGCTGGATCATGAACAACGATTCCGTGATGCTGTACGACGCACCGTTGGATGGAGATGGATTCGGATTCGATACCGACGGCGAAAACTCATTTGACCTGGAGATTGGAGCAGCGACCGGCGAAGCCGTGGGAAGACTTGAACTACATGACAACGCGGTCCTGCGTATCTCGGACGACTTGAAGATCGGTGCCGAAGACAATGGCAATGGACTGGTGATCCTGGACGGAAATTCGAAAGCTACGATTGGCAGCGGCATCAGCGTCGGCGAGAAGGAGAGCGGGAAAGGCATTCTTCAAGTTGCCGGAAACGCACTTCTCGTTTCAGGCAACAGTGCAGACCCAGGGATGGCGGATGTCGGGCGAACAAACGAAGGGTATCTGACACTAACGACCGCCGATGTTACGCTGAGCGAATCGGCGACGGTCTATGTTCGAACGCTGCAACATCGCAGTGGTGTCTCCAACCTGACGC
>CAYQMZ010000076.1:1613-15980 GCA_964418725.1 uncultured Pirellulaceae bacterium | reverse complement strand
TGGCCGCAGGCTGGGACAAGCTGACTACCGAACAGGCCGCACGAATGAACTCCATTGGCGGCAAGGACTCGCCGGTTCCCTTCGGCGGTGTGTTCTCCGGAATCTTCTTGATGACCCTGTTTTACTGGGCAACGAACCAGCAGATTATTCAGAGAACGCTTGGGGCGAGTAATCTGGCGGAAGGTCAGAAAGGTGTGTTGCTGACGGGGGCGCTCAAACTTCTGGGGCCGTTGTATTTGGTGATTCCTGGCATGATTGCGTTCTCGATGTTCTCGCATCAGATCGCTCCCGACCGTACGTATGGTTTGTTGGTTCGTAAAGTTCTGCCCTCCGGATTGAATGGCTTCTTTGCCGCTGCGATGTTGGGCGCGATTCTGTCTAGCTTTAACTCGGCTTTGAACAGTTCGTGCACGCTCTTCAGTCTTGGTCTCTACAAGAACCTTGTTCGCTCTGCATCCGATCGCAGCGTCGTGATTTCAGGACAGATCTTTGGAGTGATCATTGCCATCGTCGCGATGCTGATCGCACCGCAGTTGAGCAGCAACGAGAACATCTTCGAGTATTTGCAGAAGATGAATGCTCTGTACGCAATTCCGATTTTGGCCGTGGTGCTGGTGGCTATGGTTTCGCGTCGTGTCCCGCCGATGGCCGCGAAGCTTGCCCTGGTGACTGGCTTCTTAGCGGTTGGTTTCGGGAACGGACTCTTCGAGAGCCTGGTTGCTTCGGGGCTTAGTGAAGACGGCACCGGTCCCGCCGTTGTCACGTATGCGTTGGCCGTGCTGACTCCGCTTCGACAAATCGCGGGAATGATGGGCGAGTTCTACTTCACCGGGACAGTCTTTGCGTGGTTGGTCATCATGATGTTGGTCATCGGCGAAGTCCGCCCAACGGAAACCGAGTGGGTTCAGGAAGACGTTGGAGCCGTCGATATGACGCCGTGGCGATTTTCTGGCATCGCAGGCGTCGCACTTATCATTTGCGTGATCACCATTTATGGATGGTTCGCTGACTTTGGTGGTGACTCAGCTGATAGCCCCGCTCCGACTCCTGTCGTCTCCCAACCGACGGACACGACGCCACCTGTCGTAGCTGAGGAATAGGATTTTCGCGGGACGCCAAATGTTCGCTCGCTAAACGCTGCGTCGCTATAGTGATCTCTTCTGGCACGCACCGACGCCGCCTACTATTGTCTGGGCGGCAGTCGGTTGTGAATGCTGTAGGAATCTAGCTGGCGTTGCAGGAGATTGAGATGCTTACGGTTAGCGGCAAGACCATTGGCAGCAAGAAACCGCTGTTTGCGGACTTTGGCGTCGAGATTCCAGAGATAGCCAGTGGCGGGACGACGCTGCGAGATCTTATTGATGCCGTGGTTCGGCACGAAGTGGCGGCGTTTCAGCAACGACAACGCGATCGACAGTTCATTCGTGTGCTGACGGAACGCGAGATCTCAGCCGGCAAAAAATCAGGCAAGATTGAATCCGGTGGCAGCGAGATCATGCCGCAGGAAGTCGACGTTGAGGCCGCTGTTGAAAGTGCACTTCTAGCATTCGAAGACGGAATCTACTTGGTCGCGATCGACGACGAACAAATTCGCGAGCTTGATCAGGTGCTTCAGTTGCAGCCGGAAAGTCGCGTGACGTTTGTTCGGCTCACGTTGCTTGCTGGCGGCTAATTGAACGACGAGCATTCCTTCGTTCGAGCGTTTCTTGCCGAACGACAGTCTGTCGTCGCGTTTACTCTTTCCCTCTTACGTGTGGTGAACTCTGATGATCAAGCCAGAGAAGGCAAAGCAGCTTCTGGAAGCGTGGGAACTACCAGCCTCGAAGCAGGACGACTGGAAACCGATCGATCGTTACCGGCCGGCCATCAAGAAGCTTCCGGCGAAACTTAGAAACATCGCTTTTGCTCTCTTGTCGGAACATCCGACACAGGACGATTGGTCGGACTGGGAAGCTCGCCGAGATTTTATTTCGAAACAGATCGGGCAGGCAGACAAACTGACGTCGGGAGAGCGAAAGAAAATCTTTGGCGTCTTCTTTGGCCCCATGGCCAGCGACGTTGAACTTGCGTGGCAATTCGGAAAGAACTCGCCTCACGAATACACCCTGTTTCGTTCGCCGAAGCGACCCGCGGCGACCGTTAGTGATCATTGGGACATGGGCGATTCGTTGATCGACATCGTCAAAGACCGGACGAAAGACTCTCTTTCCTGTGAATGGTTGGTTACGTGGGTTCCGTACATTACGCACGGATGGGACAGCTACGAGCAAGTTGTTGGACAGCTTGCTGCGGCCGTTATTACGAAGGGACCGAAGAAGAAAGCTGATGCCGTTTTCGATGTCCTGATGAAATCCGCAACCAAGGACCACGAAATTGGTGCCATGGGACGGCATGTCGCTATCGGTCTACTAGGTGCGGACCGCGAGGATGGTTGGGAGTTGATGGAGAAAATGTTGCTGGCGGCTCAGCGACAGGAGGGACTGCGACAAGTTCTGTTTTCTTCCGTTGCACGATGTCACCCTGACGCCTTTGTTCGGTGTCTTCACCTAATCGTGAAGCACAAGCTGAGTCGATTTAGCTCCGTCATTCAGGCTGTGAATGAATGGTTTGGTGTGCAATTCAAAGCTGGATCCAATAAGAAGATTCACGCACAGATCGAACAAGTCGCAACATTCCTGACAGATGCCAAAGCAGTTAAAGCAGCGTTGAAAGATGATGATCCGGAAGTGATCAATCTCGCCCTTTGGGCACTTGCTTTCCAAGATGCTGCGTCCTCGTTGGCACCCGCGACCAAATTGGCTAAGCACGAATCTGAAGCCATTCGCTTTATCGCCGTACGACATCTTGGCCGGATCGATGATCCCAAGTCGAGTAATGCCCTGATTACTGCGATCGACGATGACGACGTTCGCATTGCTTGGCAAGCCGTGGAGGGGATCAGCGAATCTGATCACAGCCCCAAGTTGTTCGAAGCGCTTGAGCGTTTTCTCTACCGTATCCCGGCCAAGACCACTACAACGAAGCCGATTGTGTGGCCGTGGTTGGAACTGAGTTTGCGTCGCGAGCATATCAGCGGAGTCTTGCTGAATAGTCTCGGAAAGCTACCCGCAACGAAACTGATTCCGCACTTGAAGGCGCTGCATAGCTGGACTCGTAGCCAAGCCATTCATTTGATCGCAAACGCTAAGAAGTGGGATAAGTTGACTCGCGAGACGATTCTTTCCGCTGTCGGTGATGCGAGTGCCGATGTTCGCAGTTCGGCACTTCAGGCTTTGTCAAAGGTGAAGTTGCAGGGCGACGAAATCGAGACGCTGGAGGGATACCTATCTCGTACCAGCGTGGACCTGCGCACCGGAGTCATCGAGCTGTTGTTGAAACTTCCAAACGACGCAGTCTTGAATTCTGCTTCGCGGATGTTGGAGTCGAAGAAAAAGAATATCCGATCGGCAGGCCTCGAGCTTTTTCGCAAATTGTCGGAGGAGGATCGGGAACGAGACCAGTGTATTCAGACCGTCGGTGCGTGGGCCGATCAGCAGAGAAAGATCACCAAGGAAGAACAGTCACAAGTTGATGGGATTTTGCGGTCGAGCGAACCAAAGCTCTCCTTTTTCGACGCGCTCGGTCTATTTGACCCGGCGGATCTAGCTCCCAAGCAGCCGCCAACCAAACAGAAGGTAATCGCCAATTCTTCCACTACGGCGAAGCTACTGAAGAGTTTGGACGACCTAGCGCACAAACATCGAAAGGTGGAAGTCAACTACTACAGTTACTGGAGCAAGGAAGAGCTTTCTGCGCCGCTAAGCGAATTGGATTACCACTTTCCAAGCGTGCAGAATGCGAAGCCTATTCGTGCGCAGTTGAAAAAGTTGCCACTTAGAGAAACGTGGACGGATTGGTACGACTCGCGGCCGGCATCGCTTCGTGATAAGGATGGTTTTGAGTTGCTGCGAATGGCCGTCGCCTTGTCGATGAACGACTACTGGAGCAATGGTTTCACGCAGCTCAAAAAGTGGGTTGGCAAAGACAAGAATCGAAAGCGGCTCGGCGACTTCTTGGGAGCCAACTTCAAAATGCCAAAGCTTCGTTATGAAGAGTTGGTTCAAGAACTCGTAGAGTGGCTATTGGCCATCTACATGCCGAAGGGGGCTGGCGACTATGCGCTGGATGTCATCGAAACAGCCTTCGCAACGGTTCCCGATACGCTCCATCAGCAAGTAGCAGAAGCGGCCGCAGCAAAAGCGAAGAAACAAGTCGAAAGTGATGACTTCGATTATGACGACGACGTACCAAAGAATCTTGATTGGCGATTGTTGTCGGCTGTCTCGCAATGGCGAGATCTTCCCAGTGTTGTTGCCGGCTATCACGGAAACGGTCTCACGAAGCAGCAGAAAAACCGGCAGTGGCAACTCGAGAATTGGTTTGAGATGCCGGTAGAAGGTATGCCGCCGCGACGACCGGATCTGAGGCTGTTGATCGATGCTTACAAGGAAGGAGAAGCGGGCATTTCCGACGTGACGCAGTCGCTGTTGGGAGATGGGTGGAACGCGACAGGCAGTCTTGAAACGCTTACGCAGCGACGCGTTGAAAAGAGTTTTCGGCCCTTTGCCGAGCGGAAGGAGATTCAAACGTTGCTGATGAATTGCCGCGATCGGATTCTGGAGGTGGAACTGGCTCGCGGCGAATCCGCAACGATGGTGACGCCGGCAGCCTTCGCGGTAGATTGCTACCCCGGTATGTCGACGCTCTTTCGTATTCTTCGAGCACTTGGAAAGGAGCCCTTCAAGAAACTGCGTGGGTGGCGAGCCAACACCTCCGATAGTCGCCAAGCGACGTTCACTAGTTTGGTTGCGAAGACCTATCCCGCGGAGACAGACAAGCCTGCGGACTTCGTCAAACAGTATCGCCTGTTGGCGAAGGAGCAGTTCTGTGATCAAGAAAAACTGCTTCAGTTAGCGTTCCTCGCGCCGCAGTGGACGCCTTTTATTGAAGAAACGCTGAAGTGGAACGGATTCACGGAAGGAATCTATTGGTTTATGGCGCACATGGCGACGTGGGGAATGGACGACGCACTGGGGGACGATGACTTGGAAGACGAAGACGACTTCGTTGATGTTGATGATGACGATGATGAGGCCCCTCGGCCCGAACGTCTCTCTCGCTGGGAACGCATTATTCGTGAGCGGACTGATCTGAATCGAGAAGCACGCGGCGAAGGCGCAATCGACGTCAATTGGTTCCATCGAATGTTCGCCGAGTTGAAGCCCAAGCGGTTCCACGAGATGGCTGCGGCGGCAAAGTTTGCTGCCTCATCACAACAGGCCAAACGGGCGCAGTTGATTGCAGATGTCCTGGTCGGCCGTGCAAAGAAGTCCGACATTGTGGCGGGAATCCGGAAGAAGAAACTGAAGGAGTACGTACGTCTTATCGGCCTGCTGCCGTTGCCCAGCGGTGCGAAGCGATCCACGGATCTAATGGATCGATACGAACTACTTCAAGAGTATCGTCGCTATGCCAACGGGCTGAGTTCTATGTCGCGACCTGAGGCTTTGCGTTCATGTGAAATCGGATTGCAGAACCTCGCATCGACGGCTGGGTTTGCCGATCCACTTCGATTGCAATGGACTTTGGAAGCAGAGAGCACCAGCGATTTGGCTAAGGGGCCAGTCGTCGTCTCGAAGGGCGACGTGTCGTTGACGCTAGAACTCGACGAACAGGCGGCGCCCTTGATGACTATTCATCGTGGTGAAAAACAGTTGAAGTCGCTGCCCAAAACCGTCAACAAGGACAAGAAGTTTGTCGAGCTGCGAGAGCGACACAAACACCTCAAACGGCAGGCATCTCGAGTGAAGGCGTCGCTGCAAGAAGCGATGTGCCGTGGCGATGAGTTCACGGGCGGCGAGTTGGCAACGTTGTCTAGTCACGCGATCTTGTGGCCACAATTGCAACGACTGGTTTTAGTCGGCGAAGGCATCATGGGCTATCCCGACAAACGCGGGAAAGCCTTGCGTGACCATTCTGGCAAGCTAGAGCCCGTGAAAAAGAACGAGCGGTTGAGCATTGCGCATCCGCATGATCTGCTGAAGTCGAAGTCTTGGCGGAAGTGGCAGAAAGACTGTTTTGTGGCAGAGCGACTGCAGCCGTTTAAGCAGATTTTTCGTGAGCTCTACGTTCCAACCGCGCAAGAAAGAAAAGGATCCGAGTCAACGCGATATGCTGGCCATCAGGTAAACCAGCGCCAAGCGTTCGCCTTGTGGGGACGTCGTGGCTGGTCGGTTGATGAATACGGCGGCGCCTTCAAAGCGTTTCCAGATGATGACGTGTCGGTCACTGTGGAATTCAACCATGGTGTAACCACGCCGCTGGAGGTTGAAGGCCTGACGGTTGAACGAATCTCGTTCCGAAGTCGCGATGACTTGAAGCCATTGAAGCTGGCGAAGCTTGATCCTCGCCTATTTAGCGAGGTCATGCGCGATCTGGATTTGGTCGTGAGCGTGGCACACGTCGGCGAAGTGGATCCGGAAGCCACGGAATCAACGGTGGAGATGCGTGTCAGCTTGTTACGTGAAACGTGTCAGTTGCTGGGAATCAAGAACGTCAAATTCAAGGATCAAAAAGCCCAGATCGCCGGCAAGCTTGGAGATTACACGGTGCATCTTGGCAGCGGAGTCGTACATCGCCAACCGGGTGGCTCGGTGTGCATTGTGCCTGTGCATTCTCAGCATCGCGGCCGACTGTTCTTGCCTTTCGCCGATGATGACCCCCGCACAGCAGAAGTGATTTCAAAGACTCTGCTGTTGGCTAGGGATGAAGAGATCGACGATCCAATCATTCTTGAACAGTTGCGGGCTATGGCTTAGCGCCGAACAAATGAAGTCTTGGCTTGGCGGTCTCAATTAGTAGTAGGTTCGAACGCACACGTGAAGCTGGAACTTTTGATGGTCTAGAACTGCCATAGCAAAGTCGCGTGGACGTTGTGGCGGTGGCGTCATGAGTGCCTTGGAGGAATTCTGAACGATGTCCACCCCGTCGGTGCGCCATTGGACCAACGCATCGGCTGGGATTGGGGCTAGGCTGGCCTTGAAACTGGCGATCTGATCATCGGTAGCCTCACCACTGAGCGTTTCAAACCACTCATCCGAAATCGGCGTTTCCAACCATTCTCCACTGATCATGGCTTGATTGAGAAACTCAAGATAGTCAGACGGACTGAACTGGAAGACCGCATTGATCTCCATGCTGGTTCGCTTGAACGGTGAGCTGGGGGTTCCATCGAACTCCACCGTTCTTGCTTTTGCGGGAATAGCAAACTCGGATCGGACCCAAGGTTCTTCGCTTGATGTCGGCAGGTAGGGAAAAGCAAGGCCGAAGGCGGCTAACAGGACGGCTGCAATAAAAAGTCGTTTCATGACCGCGATCTCGAAAACTATGTCTTCAGTTCATTCGCATGAAGCGTACGTCATGGCCGTGACGAAAGTTTGCGATCAGCGGGAATAGCAAACTCGCGAAACAATATGAAGCCGCTCGGTTGCCTTTACGTGCGGTTTAGCTTGAAAGCAAAGACGCCATGTCTTATTTTGGTGGCTGCAAAGAGCAGCGTTCATAGTCCGAGGGTGCGAATACTTTCTTGCTATGACGCGTAGGCTGGAATCGCATCTATCATGAGAGCGGGCATTATGGCTTCCACAGTCGCGGGCAGAAACCAACGTTGGGGGCTATCGAGGATGGTCAGCCGAGCCCCTCGAATTTCCACTTGGTTGATCGCAATGCTGGCCTTTGATTTTCTGCTTGTGCCGTTGGTAGAGGCGTTAGACAACAACGGTCCCGACGATGCACTGGCCGCATTTTTCATTGGCGGTATGGTCGGACAGTGCGCGATCGTCGCGATTTTGGGGGGACTCTACGGAACGTCTTGGATCGATGGGTTTCTTACTAGCGGTTTATATGTGATCGCGGGAATCGTCCTTTTCGTCCTTGGGGTGTCCACGGTCGAAAATGGCCCGCCGAATGACTTTTGGGCGATCTTCGGTTGCGTACCTGGTGTCATGTTTGCGGTCTATGCACCGATGTTGATCATGAGGCATTTCGCCAACTGGCGGCTCGTAGAACCGGGAAAGGTCTACCCGAAGCAGCCCGCCGATCTTGGCAGCATCTTCTTGAACACGGCTGTGATCGCGGTGATTCTTATTCTGCTGCGCATTCCGCAGAAGGTGTTTGGAACTCCAACGCCGCTAGAATTCTGGGGGTGGTCGATTTCGGCAGGCATCGTGTTAGTGCTTATCTCTAGTGCAGTGACGATTCCACTAGCGGCCTACGTTGTCAACTGTGACAGTCCAACGCTGCGCATCACCCGATTGATCGTATCGGCCATCGTGGCTTACGGAGTATTCGCGGTCAGTCTGCTGGTGATTGGCATCGCTGTTGGTGAAAGCCTGCCTGCGGATGTGTTTTTCTTCGCGGCCTTGGCTACGTTCACCGCGACGGTTGCTGGTCAGTTTGGAATTTGGGCTGTTCGCCGTGATGGTTTTCGTTTGAGGACGAGCTCTAACGATCTTGCTCGACTGACGTCGTCGACAACCGAAGATCAAAAGGCCTATGAGCGACAGTATCTTGCTCAACATCGTAAGAGAATGACCCTGCAGGTTGGTGCCGTTGTGGCGTTGACCATTGGCTTGAACGCCTACGTTGCCGCTGAATATTCGACTAGCCGGCGAGTACAACGAGCAATGGGGGAGATTCGACGCAGCATTGCGAAACTTGGCGGTAGACTCCGGTCCGAAGAGAATGGGAAGTTGGCATTGTCGTTCAGCGGAGTTGATTCCCCGGATCTCTTCTCGTGTTTGATCACCATCCGGAATTCTCTAATGCGCACCAACGTTTTCGATGGGCTGGAAAGTTTGGACCTTTCCAACTCAGGAGCGGACGACAATGGTTCCTATCTGTGGGGCAATTGCAGAAGCCTGCAGTTGCTTGACGTGTCCTATTCGCAGGTGACGGGAAAGTCATTTGGTAACAACGGTGGACTCTACGCCAAGCGGCTGGTTGCTAAGGGCTTGCCAATGGCGAGAGCGAACTGGGGTGGACTCAATCAAGGTCGACTACGGGAATTGCTGTTGGATGCGTCCGAAGTGGATGTCGTAGAATTCGCCGACTTCATGGCTGGCTGCAAGTTCCGAGAGCTCAGCTTGAATGGCGTAGTTCCAACTAAGAATTCGATTAATGAAGTAGATCTGGTGCTCGAGCAAGTGTTGGTACAGGACCCGCAGACTATCAGGCGACTGCGGCTGGCTGGTTGGCCCGTAACGGACGCCTATCTGCGTCAACTTGCCGTTCTGCAGCTGCGAACGTTGGACTTGTCTGCAACCGCGATCACCGATGACGGAATCGATTGGCTGCTGCCGCCTCATCATACGTTGTCCGATCTGCGACTTGCAGAAACAAAACTGACGAACGACGGTGTGTCGAAGCTAAAGGACATCCGGCTCCACGTGTTGAATCTGGCCAAGACTGACGTGACGGGGGATGCCTTTCGCGGTTGGAAGGTCATGCCTGCTCTACTCGACCTGTCGGACACGAAGGTTGGTGACGAACTTGCTCACGCTTTGTTTTGTGATGACGCAATCAATTCGACCGAAGGTGCGGAATTGCATTTGCGCAACACGTTGGTGACGGACGCACTGCTTCCCAAACTTGCCCGCCTGAATTGTCGGCTGATTGACATCTCAGGAACTCGGATCACAGCCAAAGGGTTGATGAAGTTGGCCGAGTCCACCGAATTGCCGGCTCGCGCGAACACTCTGATTTGGCAAGTAAACAAGGAGCAGTTTACAAAGGCCGAGTTTGACGGATTGACGAACGCAGGCCTTAATCTGATCAAACGTTAATTGCCAACTTGATTGCCCCTGAATTTGGCATCTTTGTATGCGAAGCCACGACGCTCAAGCATTCGCTTGACACTGGCTGCCTGAATATGCCACTCTGGACCCTGGAACAGGCATAGGGGAATGGCATATGCGAACTCACGCGTGCGTAGCGGTTATTTTACTTCTTTTCGGCTATACGGCGTTGGGGCAAGTTGCTTCCGATCCCATAGGTGAGCATCTCCAACAAAAGCAATTCCAAAAGGCTCTATCCATTGCCGAAAATCACGATGAGCGTGATCAACTGCTTGGAAGAATTGCGTTGGCACAGTTGGGCGACGGCGATACGAACTCCGCGAAGAGCACATTTCGGCTCATCGATGACCCGCTCGCAGCTGGGAATGCAACGCAAGGCTTACAGCAGGCGGCCGGTGGAGCAACGGGGGCTGACTTTCAAACACTGATTGATCTAATCACGACCACCGTCGAGCCGGAATCGTGGGACGAGCTTGGTGGTCCTGGATCGGTCGCAGAATTCCCCGGAGGTGTGTACGTCGACGCGAAAGGCGTGCTTCAAAAGGTACAACGAAAAGCCGACGCACGGTTGGAAGGAGCTCGTGCTGTAGCCAAAGCAAAAACGCAGCGAGATGGCAGTCGGCGACAAGCACCCGAAAGCGACTTGCGGATGGTATCGCTGACAAGACTGCAAAGGGAGTTGCAGTTAAGCGTTGCGTTGGGCGAGCCGATTTCTGACGAGATGCGATACTTGGCTGGACTGCAACGCATTGAGTACGTGTTTGTTTTTCCGGAGACAAACGACTTGGTGATCGCCGGCCCAGCGAACGACGTGCAAGCGTCGGGCGGCAAAGTGGCTCAAAGTGATTCTTTGCTTCTCAATGATTTGTTGACGCTGCTGAAGAATGCGGAATCCAATGGAGAATTTGGGTGCAGCATTACGCCCAAGCGAGCAAACCTGGTTCGAACAAAACAGTTTCTTGCCAAGCCAACGGGCACACTGAAGCCACGAGCGACCAAGAAGTGGGTGGGGGCCATCCGAGACCATTTGGGTTTACAAGACATTCAAGTTGGTGGCATCAATCCCGGCAGTCACGTGGCACATGTATTGGTTGAAGCGGACTACCACATGAAGTTGATCGGGATGGGGCTTGAGCCAAGCGTTCCCAACGTGCCTAGTTATCTCGCCTCGATTAAGAAAGAGACCGTTCCGAAATCGATGGATGTGCTGCGTTGGTGGTTTACGTTGAAGCCAGACGCCGTGGTGCAGAATCAACGCGGTGATTCGTTTCGCTTGGCTCCTCAAGTGGTCCAGCTGCAAAGCGAGAACGAGTTGATTACAGACAATGGGAACCGCGTTCATACCGGCCAGTCGTCTGATCTAAATCGGCAGTTTGCACAGCGATTCACGGACCATTTTGACGAGTTGGCGGACCGGCATCCTGTCTATCGCCGGCTTGAAAATGTATTTCGAATGGCGTTGGTGGCCGCGCTCATTCACTCGTATGCGGTGCGTTATCAGCTCGAATGGGATCCAACGTGGCTTACCTCGACCCTGACCAGTGCGGTCGGACGAACACCGCAGGAAGTTCCGTCTATCGTGAATCACCGTGTCATCAATCGCCGTCACGTAGTGGTCGGAGTCAGCGGCGGCGTGCGAGTGAATGCTCGCGAAGCAATTACAAACCGTAAGAGATCCGACGTTCTTGTTGCGGTTAGTCAGAAGTCGTCAGCAAGACCTCGGATGGCTCGCTCGACAGGCAAGTGGTGGTGGGACAGCACATCCCAGAAGTGACCTTGTAGCAGATTGCCTGGGTCAAATTGCTTGGGTCAGGAAGTTGAATTTCGTATGCCTGATTGAAGCAAGTTGCACATCGTTTGGTGATGCAGTTGCGGTGGGCGCAAAAATAAAGGGCGAGAAGCAAAATGCCCTCGGCCCTTCATCGGTTGTCTATCGCCAGCTCGAGTTCGGCTCTCTAGCAGAGGCCAATCGCTCGAACTTGTTTTTGCTCGATTCGCAGAAACGCTTGAATCTTAGTGAACGCGAACTTTTCCGTGCTTGGTCCAGACAGCGCGTGCTGAGTGTCCGCAGCAGTTCCAAGTTAGCTTGAAGACTTTGCGACCCAAAACACCCTTACGCATGGTGATGCATGGAGTTTCGTTTGCACAGCAAGCTGGGACGCAAACGTCAACTGACTTCGAGCAGCCCGTGCACTTGTCGACCAAGCAGACGGTAACGTTGACCTTGCAAGGCGCAGGTGCACAGCAAGGAGCTGGAGCACATGGTGCTGGAGCAGGTGCACAGCAAGGTGCTGGTGCTGGTGGAGCACATGGAGCAGGAGCTGGTGCACATGGTGCTGGTGCTGCACATGGTGCAGGAGCTGGAGCACATGGAGCCGGTGCTGGAGCTGCACATGGTGCAGGAGCTGGAGCCGCACATGGTGCAGGTGCGCCACAAGTTGGCTCTGGAGCACAGCATGTTGGCTCTGGTGCGCAGCATGGGTCTGGCTTGCAGCACTTCAGGCTTGCAAGACGGCTCTTTAGACGCTGAAGCAATCGTGGCTTCTTGCAGCAAGGATCTGGCTCGCAGCAAGTTGGCTCTGGTGCACAGCATGTTGGCTCAGGAGCGCAGCAAGTTGGCTCTGGTGCACAGCAGCCCTTGCGGTGGAAAAGGCCAGCGTCGGCAATCGAGGTGCAGCACGCGAATACAGTCGCTACGCATAGTGCGGCGAAAGAATTACGGAACATCGGGGAGATCTCCAAAAGATTGAGTTAAAAGGGGGAGTGTTTCCAGGAAATCTAGGTTTCCCAAACGCGTCCGCTGTAGCCGATTGGAGGTCACGGAGAAAAAAGGGGCCGACTTGCCCACGTAATCGCTATGTCACGCACAATCGTTTGTGACTTCGATTCGCTTCGCGCCGACGAAGCTACCTCTACTGGGTGCTGTGTTCCCTCACGGCAAGCACTAGGCAACGAATGTGATGTGTCCGAGGCGCACCGCGAACAACGGTGCTGTGGAAGTCCGCTTCCGTGTTCGTAACTGATGAGACGGACATCAGCCGCCCTGAATTCCCATCATTGGACCCACGACCATCATGCCTGCCAACAGCACGACTGCGGGGATAACGTTCAGCAAGCAGGCGTCCTTGGTCTCTTCCCAATGCGTGGCGATGTAGAAAAGCGAGTAGAGTCCGAATGGGACGAACATGCACAGTAGTCCCTGGACCACCGAGTCGCCAAAGGCGATGCCAAGTAGCCACAAGCCTCCAGCAGCCGACATGAGAAGACTGATGACAAAAGCCACAAAGAAGACCATGCCACCGATTTCGGGAGATACGAAGTTCACACCAGCGGCGATAGCAAACATCAAGATTGGTACACCGGCGGCAATCAGCGGTGTGCTGACTGCGATGCCGCTACCTCCACCGCCCGACTTCTTTTTCTTCTTTTTGATCGCAGCGATACCTGGATCTTCTCTTTCAGCCCGCTTGGCTCGATCCTGCGCGGTAACGGGACGGTACGTTTCCATCCGCTTTCCCGTGTTCTCGTTGTAGCCGCATTCGATGCAGATGATTGCTTCGTCGGACATTGCAGCTCGGCACTCTGGGCACTTTTTGTGCGCACTGCCGTCTTCGGTGTTGAATCCGACTTCATCGAAGAGACCGCCTATAGAAGCCTCTTCTGCGACCGGCTTAGGAACCGCGGGCGGTTTTGCACCAGGTGACGGAATACGGATCGGGTTGCTGCAGCCGGGGCACTTTACCTTCTTGCCAGCCCATTCAGGCTTGGCCGAGAATTTTTGACCGCATTCACATTGAACTGCGATTTTGCCTGCACGCGAAGTCGTCTTGGCCGCTGCGGGAATCGTAAGTGGATCCTTACACTTCGGGCACTTCACTTTCTTGCCGGCAAACTTGCTCGCTGCTTTGAACGAGTGGCCACACGATGAACAGTCTGCTTTGATAGGCATGTGAGCGTACGTTTCCGTTTCGTTGTTCAGGGATCGCAATCACGGACGCAGTAACGAGCCGCTTTCCTTTATTTTGCTTGCTGATCGTCGCGCATTCGACGTCCTATCTTGCCGAAAAGCGGGACGATTTGTCGAGGCGTAACCATCACTTTACAGAAAGCCTGCGAAAGTGACATTTCCTGGGCATGTCTTTCTTTGGCTTTGATTCGACAGTCTAGCACGATCGCGGTTTCGTCGGGCGCGGTTCCTCGTCCAGCACACGCCTCAGCCAAAGAGAAAGACCCAGCCAAAATTGACTGGGTCTCGCACTCGTAAGCTCAACTCATAAGTCTCGAAACAGCAATGCTGCGGCGGAGACTATCTGACTAACAGACAGTGGTAGCGTTGGCCATTTCGGCCGACGACAGTGGCTGCACCTGCGTAGGTGACGTTCGTTGCATCTTGGTAACAGGTTGTAAAGCGAGGACCCATTCCAACGCCTTCAAACCGAGCACCGCCCATGGAGCCGCCGGGATGGTACATCGT
>CAYQMZ010000076.1:0-1603 GCA_964418725.1 uncultured Pirellulaceae bacterium | reverse complement strand
TCGTACCAGCGTTAGCCTGAATTGACGCCTTACGATGGGCAATCGCTGACAGGCTTGGGTCTTCGATTAATGCAGGCAGTCCACGGGACGCTCGGATACCGTTTAGCTCAGCAAGGGCAGATCCAAAGGACTGTCCAGCTGGGATGACCGAGCAAGAAGCACAAAACGGCTGCTGTGCCGTCAGTGAATCGCCCGACTTTAGGGTTGGCATGACGTCTGGAATCGGCTGAATCGCGGACGCTTGCACGACTTCTCCAACAGCGGGCTGAATAGCACTGATCGGTGCCACTTCGGCCGCTACGTCAGGTACGACGTCAGCCATCGCGACAGTCGTCTCTGCCGGAGCCGCTGCAGGTTGAACTGGATCACTGACGATTGGCTTGTAAGTGGTAACCGGTTCAACTGTCGGAGCCGCGGTTGCTGGAACCGTGGTGGCTGGACGAGCGTAGTTGTAGTACCGATAGTTGGTGTTGTACCTCGTACTGTTTTGTGAACTTCGCGCGTATGATTGAGTTGTCGTTTGCCTGGCTGCCCGACGACGTGCACGCCGCCCACGCGGAGCAGCATCAAGGGCCGTCGCGATCATAAGGCACATCATTCCTGAGAGCAGAAATCGATTCATTGTTTCCCTTCTTCTTCCATTGGTTGTGAGAACTCACGAATGCGATCAATCATTCTCAGGGTCCGTAAAGATTCTTCAATCGGCAAAGCTTCATTTATCCCCGCAAAATCACAAGCCGCGAAGCCGCGGTCAAAAGTCGCGTATTGAGCGGGTGTTTTCAGACAGATTTTCTTTTTTTGATAGACAGTTCAACTAGAAGTGGCGGCGTTTTTGTGTGGAAAAACCGACCGCCTGACCCCTTGCACAACCGGAGCAAAATATGCCCGCTGAATACAACCCATCGTTCGCCGACTACGATCCGAAGGACTGCGGAAAAGCGATGATCCAAGCCGTGGAAGAATTGGCCGAGGCCACTGGCGCTAACGCAAGTGAATTTGTCGGGCGTTCGTATCAAAGCCTGTTCAACTTGGCTGAAGAAACTTACGAAGAGCTGCCAGAGTTTTGGCGCGTTTGGAAAGACTGGCATGCGCCCCAACCAAAGCCTGAGATGGGTGATTTGTAAAGTGACGAGTCGCCATCTGGGGCGATACAGCCATTCTTGCAAGTGTTTTGCGAACGTCTTTCGTCGATTCAACTATTTGAATTAAATTCGCATCACAAAAAACTGGCTTGGCTAACGGTTCCACTTATAGTGATGAAAACCGAGGGTGACTAACCATCATTCCTAGGGGTCAACGATTAGTCTCCTAATCAATCGACACATAATCAAAGGGGAAGCAATGCGTCAGATTTTTGCACTGCTGATTTGCGCAACGGTGGTGGGTTCGTCCCTGGGCGATTACACCGGCACAATCAATGTTGAAAGCAATACTTTCTTTGGCGGCGGATCGGACACCAACCCAGAGGTCGTGACTGGATTTACTTTCACCGACGGAAGCGTCATGGGAACGTTCGACCTGCGTTTTGACGTGGACTGGGTGACAACGGTGACCATGCTTGAGGGTGAAAACGCTGATTCAGGGACCGGGCTAGGGGCAATAA
>CAYQMZ010000075.1:6106-16000 GCA_964418725.1 uncultured Pirellulaceae bacterium | reverse complement strand
GATCGACTACAAAAAGTCAAAGCTGTTCGATGAACAGGTTGAGACGGCAAAACGATTGTGGGACGAGGGCATGTTGCACGTGGAGATTGCCGAGCAAATGAGCTGCCATCGCTCCTACGTGACCAAGATGATCCACCATTGGTTTGACAGCAGAAATATCGCTGTTCCAAACTGCAAAAAGCGTCGCAAGAGGCTTGAGAAGAAGCAACGCAAGATTCCGACCTACAAGATCATTGCCAATCAGGTCTTTGAACTGATGGAGGCCGGACAATCCAATTTGTCCATCGCCAATCAATTGAATACAACCGATACAACGGTTGCCAAGTCAATTGCATGGTGGCATCAGATGCGTGACTTGCCTGTGCCGACAGCGGCAGACCGTCGTCAGAAGAAATTAGCGCGTGCAAAGACAATGTTCGACGATGGCAAACTGCTTTCGGATATCGCCGAAGAACTCGATTACAGTCCTCGGGGTCTGACGCTTGCGTTGGAGAAGTACTTCGAGAAGCTAGGCGAAACAATGCCAGACGGCCGCTCTCGTCGTGGCAATGCCAGTGCTGGTGCATCTGCCAACGGCAATAAGCTTGATGACTCCGAATCCGGCGACGCTCAAGCCGCATAACTACGCACGTCTCTGAGTGAATTATGAACCCGGCTCGGGGGCTTTCCCCAGCCGGGTTTTCTGTTGCGCGGATCGCATCTTTGCTGTGCTTGAATTGTTCGTGTGTGACCTGTGATTTGGGCCGATCTTCGCACCAAAGACCGGAATTGAGGTGGGTTCCAGAAAACCATACCCGAAGGCGCCTGCGCAAACCGTTTCGACCAAACAGTTTACGAATGTCATCTCAAGGATGGAATCCACGTTAGTTGTGTCCTCGACTAGGCCAGATTCCATCTTTGCAAGAAATTGGGCAGGCCTGGATGGAACTTGGTTCGTAGTCGATGTCTGTATGCGAAAGTTGCAGTGGGCAAGAACTGGCTGAGGCGTTTTCCCAAGCATGAATCCCGATGCGGGTGCGGTCAAGCTACCCTTTGCGACATTTGACTCGATCGATTTGCTACTGTGTGCCACTTGGGGCATCCTCTACGACCGCACCTTGGCAACTCGACCCGCAACCGGCGGTACAGCCAAAACAATGTCGTCCCGTCATGATTTTCCGGTTCGAGAGAGACTCCACATTCAAGTCTCGGATGTTTTGCGGAGCTCCCGGCGCAAGCTCGATGTTCAACATCTGATTGAAGTCGCAGTCGAATAGACGCCCTTGCCAGTCGACCGAGACCATGCGTCTGCACATCACTCCACCGACAGTCAGTGGGTTGTATGAATCAACCAGCATCTGCATGTATTCGTCAAGCTGGTCGTTTTTTATCAGGTCATCCAAAAAGCGACTGATCGGCAAATTGGTGATCGTATGCAGTTCCGAAAAATCGATTTCGTAGCGGGACTTCAATTCTCGTCGATAAGTCGTCTCCAAATCCGCTTGCTGCGGAGGCAACATCGCGCCAATTGGATTGAACACCAAGCAGAGCTTGAGTCCAGAGCCCGATCGGCCATATCCAAGCGAGTTGAGCCGTTGAAGTGCGTCAATCGATTGCCGAAACACACCGTCGCCACGTTGGCTATCGCAGTTTTCTTCCAAATAGCAAGGCAACGAAGCGACAACCTCAACCTTATGCTCGGCCAGAAATTCGGGCAAATCCTTGAAGCCATTCGCCATCAAGATTGTCAAGTTGCAGCGATCGATGACCCGACATCCAAGTTGGCTAGCCTGTTCTACCAGCCAACGGAAATTCGGGTTCATCTCGGGTGCCCCACCGGTAATATCCAACGTCGCTATTTGGTTTCGATCAAGCACTTCGATCACAAACTCAGCAATTTCTCGCGACATGCTCTCGCGCCGATCTGGCCCGGCATCGACGTGGCAGTGCGTGCAAGTCTGATTGCAAACTTTGCCAACATTGATCTGTAAAATCTCGACGCCACACGCATGCAAGGGCGTCAAGCCGCTCTCTCGCAGTTTCTGGTCAAAGTGTGGTTGCGAACCTAAGGCCGAATTTCCTTCCAGAATTTCACGCTGGACCGCAGCGTTGGCAAGCTCGGCTTTTTGTCGAAGTAAACTAAATTGCAAGGGTTCATTCCATCTAAACAGGGTCAACGTATAGCCAGCGGATACGACGCAGTGAACAGTTTCGGTTGCTCCAGGTTGTGCCTAGGCAGGGCTGACAACCTCATAGGAACAGACGCTCAGCAACAAACGTCGCCATCGCAACACTCGTCTGTGCCCTCGTCGGTCGCGACGTAATCCTGCCCTTTGGTCTCGCGCGCGGCGCGTTTTGAGCTTCGCCGACAATCAAAAGGCACGGCGTCATCCATCGGTATTGCAACGTGCGGTTCGATGGCGTCAAACATTCCAGAATACGGCGATTTTTGAAGCAGCTGATAGGTTTTGTCACAGACCGCGATGCGATCGCCTCGGCGAAACATGTGACCGTCATCGTCTTCGACCTTCTTAAAGGGGCCTCGATAAATGACGGCTTGATTTCGTTCAAAGCACGGACCCTGCTTGCCTTTGTGGGCGACGACCGTCACCGATCGAAACTCAATCCCCTCTACAGTTCGCCATGGCCTACTTTCCCTCTTTACCAATTCGATGCCATGGAATCCGGCATCCTCGAACGCATTCAGGAATTCATCCTCGCGAAATGCCCCCGTGATGCATCCTGACCACAACTCGGGATCCTGTTGAAGTCGCTCCGGGACGGTTTCGTCACTGACGATATCGCTGATGGCGGCTCGCCCGCCGCGTCGCAGAACTCGAAAGATCTCCGCGAACAGATGTCGGCGGTCCTGCTGTCGCACCAAGTTCAATACACAGTTGGAGAGCACGCAATCGATCGAGTCATCCGTGATCATCGGGCGCTCACTGCGTAGCTGCTCTTCGATGTGCCGCAGTTTTAAATAGCCCTCAGGATCACCGACTGGTTCTGACGAAAGCTCGCTGGCGAGGGCATCAAGGTCTAGTGACAGGTCTTGAATTAGGCCGTAACGAAAATCAACATTTGCGTACCCGATTCGCTCGGCCACCGTGGGAGCGTGCTTGCGGGCAAGGCTTAGCATTGTGCGATTGCAGTCGACACCAATGACCTGGCCATTTTCGCCTACCGCTTGAGCTGCGATGAAGCATAACTTGCCTCCACCACTACCAAGGTCCAGCACAGTGTCGCCTTCGCGAACGTAGGGAGTCGGGTCACCGCATCCGTAATCCTTGTCGATGATTTCTTGCGGAATCACGTCGAGTAAATCAGCTGAGTATTGAACCGGACAACAAAGCGCCGGTTCAACTGCCTCCGCTGCTGCAGCGTATCGGTCGTAAACGGAAGCTTCTGAATTCGGCGACCTGCTGGTGGAATCTGAATCCATCGAGACAAAAATCCTTGTTGTGAAAACTGTGAAGTACGCGATTGTTAATGATGAGGGATGCTACGGCTCGTCACTAATCCGTTGCAATCCGTTGCAATCCAAGACCAACACACTATCGCTGCCGTTAGCGCCTGCGACTCTCAAAATCTTCGCAGACAATTCCAGGGAGGCATGGTAGATGTGTTAAACGTCCATCGGACTTAGCTACCGGCCAACTAGCGTGGCTTTGAGCCACTCCCGCTGCTTTTGCGTTCGTTGAGTTGCCAGTTGTATTCCAACGTTTCAAGGCTGACCGCGTTTTGCCTTGCAGCTTGCTGGGCGGTAGCCGTTGGCAACCACGCTGAGATGCGTGACAACTGTGCTGCTTGATCGGCACCAAAATCGCCCCCAAACCAATCCAAGATCGCCGAAACATAGAACCGACGACCGCTCGGGTCGTGACGGAAATTCTGTGATCGCGAAAAGAAGTCTTTCGCATTTGTCTCGAGCTGCTGTTCAACTTTCGCAGGCACATAGGCTTCGTTCAACAGTCTCGGACAACCGATCGAAGCACACACGATGGCAAAATGGATGCGAGGTTCATTCATCTTTCTCAGAACCTTGTGCTCAATGGAGTCCAGCGAATATGGCGTGCCGCCAACATGCAGTTTTAGGTCATGCCAGATGTTGTAACCAGCTACCTTCGCGGTGTGGTTGCGAATACTGGTGGTTGGGTACTTTTGTAGAATTCCTTCGACCGTGACTGCGTTATACGCATTGATCCAAAATGCAAGTTGTCCCGCTTTGGATGCGGCTGCTTTGGGATCAGCGGTTGAGAGCTGATTCAAGTAAGTCCGAAGCTTGTTGCGATCTTGGGCAGAAGCATGTAGGCCGCGGTAATCAACGCCTCCGTCTTTATCGACGTACTTAGTCAGAATTCCGTTCCAGGCTTGGTGGTCTATTTGGTCCAATGAAACCGTGCCGCGAACGGAAGTGCCCACAAACACGGGAGTACCCGCGGGTGCTCTGCTAATCAAAGCGATGGCTGTGATTGCGAGCGTGAATAAGGCTATCGCAATAAGGCTAGTGCGTTGCATCTGTGAGTATCTTGTGTGCGAGGATTCGGTGCAGTTGTCGTGTGTTCCAAAGTCTCCAAATGACCGTTGGATGACAGTTAGACCGCGATAGCTGACTAGTTCTTACGATAAAAACGCTACTTTTTAGAAAATCAATCGCGAGCTGCTTTTGAAGCGGTTCGTGGCGATTTTTGGCCGTCGGCGCTATCCAACACTACGGCTGATTCTTCATGGAAAGCCTCGAAAAGCCCCCTCACCTCTGGGAAGGTCTCAGCAGTCTCCGTCTCGATTAACTCCGAGATTCCCACCTCCGCGTCGGTGGCTACAGGTGCAAGCGGTATCATATTGCGGTCAAACAAACGGCTCAGGACGTTGTCCACGAACGCGCGATCTCGTGTTAGTCCAATGTGGTCGGCGGACAGAAACATCCAGCTATCCCAGTGAATTCTCGGCGGTTGATCTTCAATCGACCGTTCACGCGACAGTGCGCTTGTGCGTGTGACAGTTTCATCGCCCGCCGCCATTTTTTCCTCGACCATGCTTCCTTCTTCATCGACCACAATCGCGTCAAGCGTCTTCATTGCATCCCCGGCATAGAGATGCAGCTCTAAGTTCTCTGGCGGAGTGGCGATCACATCTAGACTCTTATGAAACTGTCTTGCACGCACCAAGCACTTGAACTGGTGATCCAACGCAATCCTTCGTCGCTGCTGTTTGTTCCTATTTGGCATTAGTTTCTTCAATGTCCGATCCTGACGAGGGTCCGCCAGCCCCCATTTGAAACGTTCCCAAACGCACGGATCGAGAACATCCAATGCCTGGCCGTTTTCTGATAGGAGTGGTTGGTCAGCAGTGCGTGGAAGCAGTTGATACGCTGCCGGCATAGTTCCAACAACTGCGGCCGGAAATTTGGGAAGTGGCTTTGCCAGCCGCACGCCGTTCTGTAGCTCAGTCACAGCCAAGGTAGAACCGCTGTTGGGTGCGGCAATCAAAAAGGCACGCCCAACTCGATTCGCTCCTGCCCAATTAAGCTCTGGCTGCGATCCGTCCTCCGGTAGCGGCTGATTCCCGTATCGCAAATAGTAGCGAGTTAACAAACCACCCATGGAGTGCGCGACGATGTCGTAGCGTAGTTCGGGGTCTTCGATACCATACTTTTTGAGATACATCTGCCGATTAAACGCATCGACGTCTTCGATAAATTTGTGCAGTTCGCCAGCAGTTTCGCTAATGTCGCGTCGCCAGTCATACGAGAATTGGAAACATGTGAAGTGATCATCACCGTAGTCCACTTCCTCGAAGGACGCCCTGCGTCGAAATGGTCGATCTCGATAGCCGCCGACCCCCAAAGCTGCAAGAATTTGGGCGTAGGCATTGACGCCAATCGGCACACCAAAAAGTTTGAACTTCAATTGGTCAAGCGGGCCGTCTTCGTGGACCTGATCGCGTAGCTGAGAAAGCGAGGCGCCGGCCTGCATCGGCAACGCCAACTCGCGAAGCGTCGACGTCTTGAGTGGCGACGACGTTCCCGGACCAATCTCGCCCCACGAGACATTGCCGCTCTTGGAATCCACTAGCCGCGATCCAAGGATTCCAGGTATCACGATGACAGGATTGCGAACGTGGTCGGGTAACCGAGCGTTGCGATTGTAAATTTCGCCCAGCTCTACTTCGTGTCGCCGATCGTGTGCGCACCCGGCATGAATGACACTTGCCACGGCGAGCGTCAATGTGCATAGAAATCGTTGTCGAAATACTGGTTGCATCTTGCAACTCAATGGTCAGCCTATCTGGACGCCTAGCGCTTAGTGAAACTATCGGTGGCCTGCGGAATCGACTGTACGAGCCCTTCGGTCCCAAAACAAGCTCAAGAGGCGTTTTTTCGCGATGTTTGACAAATCGCAGCCTCATTCATCAATCCGGAATTGACCTTGATGATCATTGGAGCACGAAAATGCAGACGCATCACTAGTTAGTTAAGCTGCACGCAAGTGTTCAGCACACTCTTCGCGGCGCTGCTGATCGTCGGTGTAGTGGTAGATGGTGTCGTGATCGAAGCCTTCTTCGTGAATTCGCGTGAAACGATTTTGAACGCTTTTTTCTCGGGCAGTCTCGCGTTGTTCATCGCATGCGAATAATCGGAGAAGTCGGTTCATGCTAGGAGCTCCTGAATTGGTTGGGGATACAATTGAGACGCCTCATAAACCTGCGTCTTACCATCTAAGCCTCCTGTTTCTAAAAATTAAATCGCGAGCGGGTTTCTTCCATCGATAGAGACTCAGTAGCACAAAGCAGGCAAACCAAGGACCGAATTCAAGGCAGGTGACCACATAGTCAAAGAACTCTGTTCCCTGGTAACCGGTGCCAAACACGCTGACGCCCGTGTAATGATACTCAAACCAAAACCGCAAGTAGTAGATCATGGTAAGCCCGCTGATCCACAACCATTCACGACGAACGGCGAAGGGAATGAATACCAAAGCCCATGTCCAGTACCAGGGATTTAGGGTTGGCGACAAAAACCAAACCCAGGCAACCGAGCCAAAGCAGCCGAACAGAAAGCTATCGAAAGTCCTTCGGTTCCAAAGTTGCCAACACAGCCAAATGATGACAAGCCCATAAACCAAAACACTTAACAATCTAGCAATCCGAAACGGGACTTCCTCTCGCGGGATGTTCCACGCTTCGCCGGTTGCAACGATTGTGGCTCGCGTTTCTTCAGGCATAACGACAAACCAAACCGGTCTGGATGCCAACACAAGGTCCTCCGACTTGAGATTCTCGATAGTCAACATGAACAGAAAATCGTTCATCTCGAAGTATCGAATGAAGACGTGCAATCCGTCGCTGCGGTTGGCGCCCGACACTAATTCGTTTGTAGACGTTGATTCGCGAAGCATGGGGTACAGCAGCGCCAAGACGGTGACCGTGTACGCCAGCGTGCCAACGAATCCTTGTCGCCACCGTGTGGTCAAAGCGGAAGTGCTTTCGGTTTTCTCGGGTAATCGAATCCAGGCCACAAAGAAGACGGGCATCAAAACGATCGGGTAAAATTTGCCTGCTGTCGCCACCGCCAGAAAGCACGCCGAAACAGGAATCGCCCATCGCCCTTGACGCAGTAGCGTGTACGCCGCAAGCAATGTGAAAAACACCGTGATCGAATCCAGATGGCCGCTGTTGGCAAACTCCTTGAAGACCAATGGGCACCATCCATACGCAATCGCCCACTCCAGAGGCAGCTTGAGCGTTCGCAAGATTACCAGCAACACCCACAAGCTTCCCAAATCAAACAACACGATCAAGAATCGCATGACCAACAGATGCGTTTCCACGGACGCTTGGTCCGGCGTCAACGCGGCAGACACCGCAAAGACGAGTTGGCTAACTGGGGGATACGGTGATGGCAAGTATCCAAAATGAATGGTCGACAAAACAGAATGCAGCGACTCACTGGATGTGCTCAGGTCTGCGAGCCGACGGAGATTCGGATTTGCATTGCCGGGGGGCGACTGATCCGGCTGCAACTTTGCAGCTTCAAGGACCTGTTGCGGACTAAAGTCGTACGGGCTGACGCCCGCGACCGTCGCATTGCCATCCCAGATGTAGCGATAAAGGTCAATCTCCAAAATCGGCGTGGAGAACAAACCGACGACGCGCATTGCGATCGCAATGCCGATGATTATTGGAACTGATGTCGATGAAAAAGCGTTTGACTGGCTTTGACTGTTTGACGGAATCCGACGGGCGGAAGGACGAGACGTAAATCGATAAACTGAAAATATGTAGACGCAGAACGCAACTGAGAAAATCGCAACGACAGCGATGACCGGACGTTTCTTGAGCGGATCATCTGGCTCAAAGTCACCGCTCAGCCATGTAATCACGGCAAACAACGCGGTCAAAACAACGCCAGCAATCAACAGGCCACGATTCGAGGAAGCTTTGATGTTCATCAAGCCGTCAAATGGTGGTTAATGTCGATGGGCATGGGCTGAATCGACCGTTTCAGCTGCTAACTACTTGCTATCCGATCCAGCAGGTTTTGCGTCAGAAACGCTGGGGTCGGGAGCAGGAGCGGGAGTCTTTGTTGACGAACCACTAGCTCCCGCATCGCCACTAGCGCTGGGTGCTGCCGCAGGACCATCGCTTGTCATAGAACCATCGCCTCCGCATCCGCCGACAAAACCACAGATCGCGACTAACACGGCAAAACAACTCATTCGGTATCGAAACATCGATCTCTACTCCTAGAACAAACGGCGACTTTCGGTTAAACGTTGACTTCGGAGGATAGGTTACATCCATGACAAACACAAGCAATACGTCGCCACTGAGTTCGGATCAGCTCAATCGAATTTTCGTAGTGATTCCAGTGCTAAACGAAGAAGACTCAATCGGGCTCGTCTTAGCGGACCTTCCACCCGTTCGCCAAGTCGTGGTCGTTGATAACGGGTCAACCGATTCAACGGGTAGGGTCGCCCGACAAGCTGGAGCCAAAGTCATCAGCGAGCCCCAGAGGGGGTACGGCAAGGCCTGTTTAGCAGGCATCGATCAAGTCAACACGTTCACCGCAGAACTCGGTTTGTCAGCGGCTGAGGCGATTATTGTCTTCGTCGATGGCGACTATAGCGACCATCCAAACGAACTCAATTCGCTCGCACGGCCGATTCTTGATGACAACTCCGATTTTGTGGTCGGCTCCCGGTCAATCGGAAAACGCGAGCGTGGCGCGATGCCGTTTCAAGCAGTTTTTGGAAACTGGCTGGCTTGTTCGCTAATGAGACTTTTCTGGGGGGCCAAATTCACGGATTTGGGGCCCTTTCGAGCGATTCGTCTAGGATCCCTGAACCACCTGGGTATGAAAGACGAAAACTTCGGCTGGACGATCGAAATGCAGATCAAGGCAGTTCAAAACGAGTTGCGATTCGCTGAAGTTCCAGTTTCGTACCGGAAGCGAATCGGAGTCAGCAAGATTAGCGGCACGATTTCGGGTACGTTTCGGGCTGGCTACAAGATCCTTTACACGATCTTCAAGTTCAGACTTCGGCCAGAGAGTTAAAACGAGCCTCGGTACATACGATTCGTATCTGTGGCGGAATTTACAAACAAAAAGATATTATTACCACAACGTCGATTTGACGATTTCTTGGTACTCAATACAACACGGAAAACCCTCATGCGACTCATGGCCACAATGGCGCTGACACTCTTCGCGGTAACCGCAATGGCACAGAGCGGAACACGCGGAACGATCCCATCCAGCCCGGCATTGGGCAGCGGCACGCGAGCGATCATTCCATCGCAACCGATCCAATCACAGCCCATGCCGGCAGTCGGCAGTGGCACTCGATCAGCAGTTCCTGCATCACCCGCGCCAATGGCCAGTGGCAGCGGTACTCGAGGCGCTGTCCCGGCGCC
>CAYQMZ010000075.1:3621-6006 GCA_964418725.1 uncultured Pirellulaceae bacterium | reverse complement strand
TGTCCCGGCGCCTGCACCGATGGCCAATGGCAGCGGAACTCGCAGTGCGGTACCGATGGTTAGCGGCAGCCCGGTACCGATGACTCAAGGCATGGGAGCGATTCAAGGATCACCGATTCCGTCTGGAACGGTCTATCCATCGGGACCAGTTTACTCATCTGGCCCTGTGTATTCATCTGGTCCTGTTTCGGTGCCAGCGACGAATTGTTGTCCTGGCACTCTTTGCCCGCAGTGTGGTCTGCCCCGCGTGTACTACGTGCCTCGCTACTACAACCGCTGCAACTAGCGTTACGCTGTTGTTTTCTTTTTCAGACGTTAGAGACCCGCGCGGTTCACAATGTCGTTTCATCGTCGGGTCGGTCGGATGCTACCTCAGTAGTAGCCGGCCCGATGGCGGTTTGTGCATAGATGCTGTGCGAAGATCGTTGACCAAGCGAGGGTCAATTCAATTCAAAAACATCTACGCAACACTGGTTTCCTGGGATGTATCCTACTTGGAATCTTCCTTTTGCTCGCCCTACTCGGTCAAAGCTATCAGTGGATCGAAGTGATTCCAGCAGTGGTTGCCCTTTTGATCTTGGCAACGATCGTTGCGATGCTTGGACTTTCGCAGTCACTGTTGGTGAGATCGGCTGACGAGAAGAAACTCCTTTTCATCATCGTCAGCATCGCGCTGGGCCTGCGCGGCGTCGCAATCTTTACGCCTCCGATTCTAGAAGTCGATTACTATCGATACCTGTGGGACGGAAAAGTTCTGGCGAGTGGGGTCTCACCGTACGACTACTCACCGGCTCAAGTCATCGTTGCTGAGCCCACCATCACTGATAGCGACTACCAACACGCGGTGTCGCTTTCGATGCAGTCAGAAAGCAATCACACGATTTTGCAACGTGTGCACTTTGCTCAATACACGACCATCTATCCACCAGTCAGTCAGCTGGTTTTTGCGGGCGCCATGAAGTGGTTTTCGCACAAAGCCAGCGTCTCCGCGCACATCATCTTTCTGAAACTAGTGTTGTCCGTGTTCGATTTGTTGACCATGTTGCTGCTGCTTCGGTCAATGGTCAGACGCGGGGTTTCAGTCGCATGGTTGATCGTTTACGCATGGAATCCGCTTGTTATCAAGGAAGTCGCAAACAGCGGGCACCTTGATTCGATCGCCGTCTTCTTGGTCGTTGCAGCCGTCTATTTCGCGGTTGCTTGGCAGGCGAATGCGGTCAGTATGCAAACGCATTGGCCACTTTGGTCATGCGGATTGAGCTTGGCATTGGGATTCGGAGCGAAGCTATTTCCAATCATTTTGGTTCCCCTGTTTTTTGTGGGGTTTGCGAAGGTTCGCTGGACATCGGCGGGGATCTTTTTGGTCGCATTTGCGATTCCTGCCTTGGCGATCTCTTGGGTGACAAGTCAGTCCTTAGCCAATCGCAAGCACGCACAAGCTCAGTTCACTGCACAACAATCCGATCAACAAAGCGAAGAAGGCCTTTCAAGTTTTCTGACGACTTGGCGAATGAACGACGTGGTCTTTTCTGGAATTTATCGCAACATGAAGCCCGATTCGGGAACGGTTGGAAGCTCCCCATGGTACGTACTATCGAGCAACGATCATCGTGTTCGTATTGACAAGTGGTTTCGGGATCGTTTGATCGGGGGAAGCAATCCAGCTTTCTTTGTCACCCGATTGATAACCCTGCTTGCCTTTGCAGTTGCCTACGCTTGGATCTTGTTTACTGCGTATCGCAGCCCCCACAATTTCGATGTTGGCAAATTCGTTTGGTTATTGGTGGTGTTTTTGTTGCTTCAGCCAACCGTAAATCCGTGGTATTGGCTTTGGGTCGCTCCGTTGACGTGCTTTACACAAAACAAAGGATGGTTGTTGGTATCCGGCGTGCTGATGGTGTACTACCTTAGGTTTTGGTTTGAAACATTACCGGCTTCGTACTCGTTGGGCGGCACCCACTATTCGGGCGTCGGCTTGTTCGACCATGGAGTCGCATGGTTGGAATTCGCAGCCATCCTGGCGGTAATTGCCTGGTTCAATCTTCGCCGCTCAAAGCGTTTTCCCGCGTGAGCCTCCTTGCCTCCAAACAAGCCGTGGGGCGGATACACAATGCCACTACACATTATACAATCTAGCTTACTCACCTCGTCAGCACGAACGGAGCACGCAGTGGACGATACAGATATGAAGGCACTCATCGAGCACCTGCGAGAGTTGGGATGCAGTGAGGATGAAGTCAAGCAAATCATTGGGCGCGTACGCCAATACGATGAAGAGACGCTGCGTGACTCTGTTTTTGATTCCATCGAGGGGGGCACCTTTAACATCGGCGCGATCATTGACGAAATCAGAAAGGCTTAGTGGTAGTTTGACATCAATCAAAT
>CAYQMZ010000075.1:0-3521 GCA_964418725.1 uncultured Pirellulaceae bacterium | reverse complement strand
TTGCCTACAGATCATTTCAAAAAATACGCTGAGGAATCGACCGTGGGTCGTAAGAAAAAAAGCTACTTTGCCACGGTTCCACCGCAAGAGATTCTGCCGATCATTGATGATCGCTATGAATCAACGGTGAAAGGCTTGTTTGTTGTCGGCGATGTGACCGGGCTGCCGCTGGTGAAGATCGCGGCAAACCAGGGTCGCGAGGTCATCGAAGGAATGGAGTCAGCTGGGCTGTTTGCTGCTAGCGAACAAACCGAAGGCCTTGATCTGGTCATCATCGGAGGCGGGCCGGCAGGAATCTCAGCGGCAATCGAGTGCCAAAAACGCGGCGTCAAATACGTGCTATTGGAACGATCGCAGCTGGCCAATACGGTGCGGACATTCCCGCTAGGCAAAAAGGTCTACGCGGAACCACAAACGATCAAGAATATTAGCGAACTGGAAACAGATCGCGATCTGGACCGCGACGAATTTTTGTCGATCGTCGAACAGACCGTCGCGGATCGCGAACTGAAATACAAAGAGGGTGTCGAAGTTGCGACGATCCGTAAACTTCGTGACATGCAGTTCGAGGTCCACACCAAAGACGACAAAGTTTTTCCTGCTCGGCAAGTTTTGATCGCAATCGGTCGCCAGGGACAACCTCGCAAACTGGAGATTCCTGGATGCGACGACTGTAAGAAAGTCACTTATCGATTGCACACTCGCGAAGACTACAACGACGAAGATGTGCTGATTGTAGGCGGTGGCAACTCGGCAATCGAAGCAGCTTTGATGCTGAAGGACCACAACCGTGTCACGCTTGCTTATCGCGGCGAGGAGTTCTTTCGGGCCAAGGAAGAGAACCGACGACTGCTGGACGAGGCAATCGATCGCGGCGAGATCAAGGCGCTGCTGAAAAGTAACATTACCGCGAGTCGTAGCGATGAAGTCGACTTGGAGGTTGATGGCACAGTTGAAACGCTCAAGAACGACAAAGTCATCGTGTTAATCGGCACACTTCCGCCAATTGATTTCTTGTTAGAAACGGGAATGGAACTGGACGGGATTTGGAATAAACGCCGAATCATCTTGTCGGTCCTCGGAATCTTGGTCGGGATCTTTCTATACTTCGGCACCAAGAATTTTGTTTTGCACCCCGAAGACGCGGGTGGAAAATACCTGTGGCCTGGTTGGCTAGGGTTCTTGAATCCCGCCGCCCAACCACTCTCGTTTTTGCTCACCATTTTGGCGCCGTTGATAGGCACGCTGGCGTTCGGTGCACGGATCGTTCAGCATCTGATGTCGGCGCCGGGCAAGAGTGCACCTTTTCGCGTCCCGGGAACTCGATTGATCGTCACGGTGTGTTTGATGTTGTTCATCATTGGACACGCGGCCCCGGGAGTCGTAACCACCAGTGCACAGGAACAGGGAGCCGGTCCGTACTTTTTAGATCTCGGCTTCGGTAGCCTCAACGCCACCTCGGTCTACAACAACCTATCGCCCGGGTTCAGCAACGAAGCAACCGGCAGCCAAGGTCGTGGTGCTAGATATTTCTCGAACCTGTCAGGCGTGTATTACCTTTTCTACTTTGGCCTGATCGCGGTGTTCGGGATCTACTGGGCAGTCAAAACAAATAACAAAATCATTTGGAAACGCAACTTAACCATTATCGCCAGCCAGTGGACTTTGTGGTGGGGTATCCCAACTTTTCTGGTGGCTCTGTTTGGTCGCAATGCGTTTTCCCCAGTCATCAAGAAATCGCTAAACGCTTGGCCCTTGAATATGTCGGCCTTCAAAGTTGGTCCTGTGGCCGCGTCGGGCGACCCGGAATGGTGGCACGTCGTTGGGGTGGTGGGCGTCGTGTGGGCGATCGTGCTGACATTCATCATCATTCCGCTGTTTACGATTCGGTTCGGCAAAATCTATTGTTCGTACATCTGCTCTTGCGGCGCGTTGGCCGAAACGGTCGGCAACAGTTTTCGCCACCGTGGCCCCAAGGGTGACTTGTCGCGGCGAATCGAAAAGTATGGCTACATCTTCATACTGCTTGCCACAGTTGCCACCATCGCGGACCTGATGAACTGGAGCCCTGTGTTGTGGATGAAGGGTGACGAAGCCGTCCGTGCGAACTTGTTTGGTTGGTACGACGTTTGGGTCGGCACGTTTTTGGCTGGCACGATGGCGATCGGCTTGTACCCGTTTCTGGGGCAAAGAATATGGTGTCGGATGTGGTGCCCGCTAGCGTTTTGGATGAACTTCTGGGGCCGTTGGTCGAAGTTCAAGATCACACCGGAAAAGGGAAAGTGCATTGATTGCAACGTCTGCAATCAGTTCTGCCAAATGGGCATCGACATCAAGGGACGCGCCCTCCGCGGTGAACCCATCACATTGGTCGACACGCCGTGCGTTGGATGCCAAGAGTGCATTGTTCGATGCCCGATGCAGATTTTACACTTGGGCGAGGTGCCCGGCCCGAAGGTTGTACAAATTGGAATGCCTCAAACAGTTGGAGTGACGAATGAGCAAGGGTGAGAAATATTACGGTGGCTTGTTTTGGGTCGCGGTCGTTTCCTTCACCGTGCCGTTGTTCGTCGGTTGGAAAGCGTTTCAAGACATAAAACCGACGACGAAGCCTGCACCACAAGTAGACGCCAGTGGTGTGGACCACGCGGTCTGGGATTACTTGTTGAAGTCCTATGTGGCCAGCGGTTTGGTGGATTACGACGGCATGAAAAAGGACTATCTGTTTCGCGAATATTTGCGAGAGTTGGGTTCTTGCGATCCCGACGCACTTGCCTCCGAAGACGAAAAATTGGCGCTGGCGTGTAACGCGTACAACGCGTTTGTGATCAACGGCGTGATCAGCCACAAAATCTACGACACCGTCAGTGGATTCAACGTGAATGGCACGGATTTCTTCGACTTGAAAGAACACATCTATGCAGGCAAGACGATTAGCTTGAATGATTTGGAACACCAAATGATCCGCCCCACGTTCGGGGAACCGCGAATTCACGTGGCCTTGGTTTGCGCGGCTCGCAGTTGCCCAGCCATTCGCGGCGAAGCCTATGTGGGTTCACGTGTGCGAGATCAACTGCAGGACCAGAGTATTCAGTTCGCCAACAATCCAACCTACGTTGGGTTCGACGCTGATAAGAAACAGCTCAACCTTAGTCCGATTCTGAATTGGTATGGCGACGATTGGAACGAAAGGTTCCCGAAAGGTGGCTACCTGACTTGGATCAATCAGCTGACCAATGACCAGACAATCAAAGATGCAACGACCAAGGCAGCGAGCGGCGAGGTGGCCGTTGGTTACTTTGAATATGATTGGTCGCTGAACTCGCAAGCCGAACCAGGTGTGCCAAAGAAGCACAAAAGTTCCGGCGGGTTCGGCTCAGGCTCCAGCCCTGATGAATAGACGTTGACGCCGGTACGCTTTGTGCATTGAAGCAAAGCATGCCCAAATCCGGCTCCCTTTGCATCGAAGATTTCTACTCTGATTTCAACCAATGGGCTCCCACACGTGGGTTGCCAAGCGT
>CAYQMZ010000074.1:0-16007 GCA_964418725.1 uncultured Pirellulaceae bacterium | reverse complement strand
CTGCTGGAGAAACCGGAGAGCTGGAAAGACTTGGTGTCTTGGCCGCTTCTTCATCAGTAAGTGAAGCAGCAACGGTATTCCCATAAGAAGGCTACCGACTGCGAATACCGAAAAGTTGGCCCAGGCCATGAACTCTGTCCGTGGATGTAAATATTCTTGAGGGTTTTGGAGCTCGAAAGCGGCCCCCCACGTTCAATCTTAGTTTAGTCGAACGGGCCCCAATCGAAGACCCAACTTGAGACCTCGCGGGCGGCGGCAGTGCGGAACTTGCGTGGTGCCTGTCACACAAAAGAACATCGTCACGAATGCTTCGGCTCACTGGCAAAAAGGCTAAGTAGGCGCAACCCAGGCTACGTGGTTCCTGTGGGCTTGTTGGTAGACCCTGCTGATTCTGTCGGTCTGTCGGAGTGCCGGTCAGATTCATTGGCTCAAATGATGGTTTTCTGATCTCGCCCGCTATCCTGTGCGCCGATTCCTCTTGTGTGCTATCGGTGCTAGCAGTCGGCAGGAGGTCGGCTGTTCCGATTCGAGTTCGCGGACGGAAGCTGAACGGATTCTCAACTTCTCGCGTTCATGGTGGGACCTGGATGTTCCCACTGGTGAGAGAGCAGGTTTTGCCTGCATGGCGATCCTAGTAGGGAGACTAATCATGCGATTCGTCTGTTGTTTAGGGGCATTGTTGGCCCTCATCTCGTCCTGTGTAGTTTCTGCACAAACGTATCCGGATTCATTGGGAATTCGTGTCGCGTTCGACTTTCCGGTTCCTGGCGTAAAGCCGATTTCTGCTCCGGACGCAGTGGGATCGGGGATTCGAGAATTGGCTGCAGGGGCTGTGGTCGGGTATGCGACCGCGCCAGGCGTTCCTGCATTCGATACTCCAGCCGTTGAAGTTCCGGTGCCCCAATCTGTTGTGCCAAAGTCATCTACTTCGGTAGCAATGGGCAACGCATCAAGCAGGACGAAACTGGATTACCGCAGTTCTGTTCCGCAGGCACCTCATCCACAGTTTGCGGCCGCAGTTCGACAAGCAACTCAGAGTAATCCGGCTAGCGACGCCTCTAAGGCAAAGCCGACAATCACGCGGCTGCCACTACCAAACTCGGAACCACAGACAGCTTCAAGTGTGCCCGGCAGCCAGTCGCGATTTCCGGCCAAGAATAAGTTGGGTTCGTCGCGTGATCCTCGCGTAGAGCGGATTCCGTTTGCTGAGCCAGTGGCCGAAAGTCGTGACAGCGTGATCGACGCAATGGTCGAGCCAAACTTGGCGCCGAAACCGGATCTCTCGGGCGGAACAGGTTTCTTCAGTTCAACGGCTAGCGACAGCCAGTCCAGCAGTCAGCAAGTCAAGGAACCGCAACCCATCTCGCAGCCTCAGCCTTACACCAACGGGGCACCGACCAACGCGCCGATCAAGCCCGTTCTGTCTCGAGGCGGAGCCCAAGTTCGGTTTCCGTCGAAGCCGGTTCCAACGACTACAAAGCAAGTTGCTATTCCCGCTGCACCGCAGCAAGTTGAGAAGGTCACGATCCCTCAGCAAGGACAAGTTGACTTAGGGAACGGTGGCGTAACGAAAGTGCCATCAGTTCCACCACAAACACCAAATGTATCGCCAAGGAATCCGGCAGACTTCTACGGCGCTCATGGAGTCACTGGGTGTGACAGCGCCGTGGGCGCACAGCCGAACTGCGATTCCTTGCCGGCAAGCTGTGGCTGTGCCAAGGGCGCGTGTGATTGCGATGGAGGTTGCTCCACTGGCTTGTGCAGCCAGCAATCGGATCGAAAAGGACTGGGCCGGCTGTTGCCGAAATTCCATCCGCCCAGCGGCCCGGTTCACATCGGTGCCTGCTCCAGCTGCGGCGAGCAAAGCTGCTTGGGCCTTTGCAAAATCGGAAAACTGGCCAGTTTCCTTCGAGTCGGTTCGCAGAGGCAAGGACATTGCTCCGGCTGGTTTGCCGGCTGGTACTACTTGAATCTGGACCGCGACGACGACAACGAAGGAACGATTCTGGCGACATCTGCAGGATCAACAGCGTTGACGACGGGCATGTCGCGAATGGATCGGGCCAGCGGTCTCGCGGCCAGAATTGGCAAGATGATGAATCAGAACACGGCATTTGAATTCATCTTTTGGCAAGCCTTTCCAAGTGACGAAGTGTCGGTGGCGGCCAGCTCGCTGACCGGAAATCCGATCGACGCGAATCTGGCGTTCGGTGGACTCAATTATGACAACGGCGCTGGAGTACAGCCGGTCGATGCCTACTTCCAAGGCGCGCAGTCCATTGAGTTGACTCGATCATTCGATTATCGGAACTTCGAGTTCAACTTCCTTCGGTTGCCATTCAGCTTGAGCGGCTGCGGTTGCAATGGTCGCACCAATCTCGCCTTGCTTGCAGGTTTTCGTTACTTCCAGGCGGAAGAGGGGCTGAGGCTTTTCGCGCCGGTCGACGATGTCGCCTACAACGTGGAGACAACCAACGACCTGGCTGGAATTCAGGTCGGTGGCCTGTTGAACTATCAATTGACGCGAAAGCTCTCGGGGCAGTTCGGTACGAAAGTTGGTTTGTACAACAACAGTGTCGAGCAACGTCAGCGAGTTAGCGGTGGCAATGGAACGGCGACTGTTGGTGGTCAGCCGTTTGATGTTTCATCCGCGAAAGACGACGTCGCATTCTTGGCCGAACTCGATGCCGGACTCGCCTACAGCTTCAACCCCAACTGGCGGATGAATGTTGGGTATAAGCTGTTGACGGTTTCCAGCTATGCAGACGCCGCGAACCAATTACCACAGAGTTTTACTCTGTCCGATGCGGGGCAGATTCAAGACAACAACAGTTTGATTCTGCACGGACTGTTTATCGGTGCGGAGTACTCTTGGTAGGACTCAACTTCTTGCCTTCCCGGGCTGGATGATGAACCCGCTGTGCATTAGCGCAGCGGGTTTTTCTTTATGCCTCGAAGGGCAGCGTGTCATCCGCGAAGTTCGCGTGTCGTTTTCAAGAGCTTCGGTACGAACTTTCTCATCGCACGAGACCGGTGGGATAGCATCGCCTTCACTGCAGAGCCAAGCTCTCCGAATGTGGCGTGGTACTCGGGGATTTCAAACAGCGGATCGTAGCCGAACCCGCCTGTACCTCGAGGCGATTCTAAGATGCGGCCGCGACAGGTTTCTTCGCAATCCACGCGAACGTTTCCCTCCGGATCGGAAAGGCTCATGTGGCAAACGTAGTGCGCCGTTCTCTTCGCTTTGGGTACGCCATCAAGCTTTTCCAGCATCAACGCGTTGTTGCGTTCATCGGTGGCGCCCTCGCCGGAGAATCGAGCCGAGTAGATTCCAGGTTCGCCCCCAAGGGCGTCCACGCAAATTCCGCTGTCTTCGCCGAGAACCCAGCAGCCGAGATTTAAGGCCTGCTGTGTCGCCTTCAATTGCGCGTTTGCTTGAAAAGAGTCGCCGTCCTCGACGACTTCGATTGCGTTGGACACTTCCGCCAGCGTTTTCAGTTCGAAGCCATGAGGAGCCAAGAGCTGCTGTAGCTCGACGCCCTTCTTCCGATTGTGAGTCCCAAGGATAAGTTGCATCCATGCATTATGCGAAGGATCCAAAGTGCCGGATAGGCCTGGCGAGATCCAACTTGACACCTTGCGCCGAAGCCAAGCAGTTGGTCAAAAAAGAAAAGGCCCACAGGTATCCTACCTGTGAGCCCGGCTGTGGGTTTCCAGTTGTTTCGTTCTAGGCGAGTCTCTGAATATAACTCACAAAAGCCATTGCATTACAAAGTTTTTCAAAGCTCGAGTCGGATCACTTAGCGAGCCACCCATCGAGATGAACGTTGGTTGCGGCTCGGGCTCTGCAGAGCCGATGCCTCGCTGTTCATCACTTGCGATGTGCGTGGTGTCCATTCGTTGGTTGCCGGCTTCATGACACGACGCGTGGATCCGGACCAATCAATGGGTACAGACGCGAACCGGGTTAACCGGTCGCTTGGTGCCGATGTCTTCTGTTCATTTGTTGGACGCTTTTGCGCGGCCATCTGTCGATGTTCGCGAGCAGTCCAGGCTGAGTTCTTGGATTGCACGGGGGTTTCTTCAGGCGACCTCGCGGTTTTGTCATCGTTGGGTGATCCGTCTCTGTAGAGGTCTTTGATCGGTTGCGTTGTAAACGTACGCCGGCGTGTTTCGTTGATGTCTGATCGAGTTGACTGTGGATCAGCTTGCGTTTGGCTGGGCGTCGAAAACAGGCGATCGTCCAAAGGCTTGTTGTCATAGTCGGTGTACTGATTCTGTTGCAACGGTTGAATCTCGTCACCATAAGGTGCGCCGAAGCCACCGCCGTTGAATGCACCTGCGCCACCGCCCTGTGCATCATCGAAAAGTGGCATCTTTCCAGTCTGTGGTTGCGCACCGGCACCGGCCTCTGGACCCGCCGACGTTCGTGGTGGAACCGGCTGGAGTTTGGTGAGCGGACGAAGTCGTCCGGTTTGGACGCGATAGTTCCGTTCAAGGTCACCCCGGTAATTTCGAAGCGTCGGAGCTTGGTCGGCTGCAGTGGGCACTCGAGTCCTTGCAGAACCCTCGCTGGGAACAGGTTGCCACGGAACGTCGGAATACTCGTTGCTTGTATTGCCGGAGCGCGAATCGTAGTCCGATCCTAGTCGAGCACGAGGTACGGGACGCCAAGGCGTGGCTTGGTAGCCATTTCCTGATGGAATATCCGAGGCACCAGACTGCTGCCAAGGAGTCACGTTTGCGCCGCCGTAAGCGAAGTTACTCTCGCTTGGCGTTCCAAGCGGCTGATTTTGCCATGGTCCGCGTTGGTCAGCGGGCGGCATCGCGCTGAAGGTGCCGTTTTGACACGTCGAGCAACCTCCCTGTGGCGATGTCAGTGGTCGGAATCCAGAACGAGGAGCGTACCCCGCAGATGAAGGCAAGTTCCCAGTTGCGGGCGAGAATCCAGACACGTTCGGCTGTAGCCGCGGAGCGTTGTCAGCAGCTTGAGGTGAATTGACGCCGCAACCGCAGTCGTCTGTGATCGGAACCGTGGTGTAGACCGGACGATAGGTTGTATAAGGAACGCGACGAGGCTCCCATTTGTAGCTCGTGCAAGGTCGAGTACAGGTACGTGGAAGACCGTTTGCAGGATTGATGCTGGTGGAGGTCTTGTACGTCGTCACTGGGACCGCTTGGTAGGTCGTTCGGTATGCGATCTGAGGAATGTACTTCAGGACGGTTTGCTCGCACCAACCGTTTTGGCAGCCTCCAGAACCTGTGCCACCATAGGCTGCCGTGGTTCCGTACTGATTTGCGGCCAGTGCACCTGCGTTGGGACCGAACTGATTTGGAGCTCCGTTCGTCTGCCATTGGCTGGCTGCTAACCCGGCTTGGCTGTTCGCGTTGGCATTACTAGCCAGCAAGCCACGGCGTCTCCCAAAGAGACCGCACTTAGGAAACAGTGTGCTGTTGTTCTGAGAACGGAATACACCATTTGCCGATGGGTTTGCCGTGGGTGCTCCGTATGCCTGTTGATTCGCGTAGTTCGTGGTGTACGGCTGGTATCGTGCGTTGCCGCCGGCGTACTGTCGAGCCGCTAGATCGTTTCCATCTTGTGGAAAATTGGAGGCAAGGCTTGGCGATAGGCTTCCTCTATAGAAGCCAAATGCTCCGTTCGAACGAGCGGCGCTGTTCACGCCACCGTTGGATCCCAGGTAAGGCCGATAACTTTGAGCTCGGTAGGTCTGCGATCGATTGCGTTGAAACAGCCAGTCCAATAATGGGCCTGCGTTCGCAGGTGCCGGCATCGCCAACAGGGAAACCGCCGTCGCGAGTAGGGAGACAGCAGCCAGCCTAGTTCGGCCGTTCAAATTGTCTCTCAGTCGGTCTTTCACAATGAAACCCCACAACACGGAAGTGGTATGTCGTTAATTCGAGCTTCCGTGCTTGGTGGGTCGTAGTTGCGACATTCTTATCGCAACTCTGTTTGAGCAGCGTTTCGCCTTCCCGTCAACCGTCAATCCGTACTCCGCGAATACTTGGGAGTGGTTTTGGATTTCGCCGATTTTGCTGGTTGTGTCGGTCGCGGCTTTGGGGCGGAGCTCGCGCAGCGAGGGCGCCCTTTGTTGCTCATCGAATACTAGGACACGGATGATGTTGTGAAAAGAAAACGCCGCGAACTTTTTTATTCAAGGTGGATCGTGGCGCGGGGTCGTACCAACCGTTCGGATCAGCGCGATACGAAAAATGGTCGAATGTGTCGCACTCTCTCTGAGTACTGACCGCCGGACGCTGGACGGGGTCGGAATCAATCGAGCTAGCAATCGACAGTTGGAAGAGGCACGCCGTGGGGGAACGAACCCAACTGCGAATAGCAGTTCAGTTTGGTCGGAACTAACTGTGGTGTGATCTCGGTGACGAGGATTTCGCCAATTTCTAAGTCGCGAGTCAGCTTTTTCCTTTCTTTCGTACCTCGAATACGTACCAATAACGTTCGCGTTTGGCCATGAATGAGTGCTCGACATGCATCCTCCCGATTCGAAGATTCGCGTTCTTTGCTTGACGCCCGAGCTCTTGTTTGGCGGATTGGAGAATCGCATTCTCGGTCTCGCAAAAACGATCGATCGCGAGCAATTCGATTTTCAGGTCGCGACGTTGAATGCACCGAATCTTGCAAGCGAGCAGGCACACGGAGGATTTAGAGATCAGTTTCGGCGCGAGGGCATTGAGCTGAGCGATCTGGGCGTCTTCGTTCGAGATCGTCCGTCGAGTCCCTGGAGGCCCGATCATTGGCTTCGAAAACTCTGGGTAGTCTGTCGAGTTGTCTGGAGGTTAAGGCGACTCATTCGCGAGGAGCAAATCGACATCCTGGATGTTCATGGCAGAGACGCAATCATCATCGCCTCGCTCGCATCGTGGTGGCTGCAGGTAGGAACGATTGCCACGCTCTATCACACTTGGGAAGGAACGGTGGCAGGATGGCTCGGCAAGTTTCTGCTTGGGGCATTTGATTGTTTGGTTACGGACTCACGTGTTCGTAAACGCGACTTGCAAGAATGGGTAGCGGGGGCTCCCCAGGTGGAAGTCATCTGCAATGGGATTTATCCTCCGCAGACCGACCGCAGTGTGGCCGAGATTTGGTCGGACCTTGGCCGTGATCCTCCGCAGGCCAGTGTGGTCATTGGGCAAGTCGCACGTTTGGTGCCGTTCAAAGGTCAGAAAACACTTCTGCAGGCCGCCAAATCGGTGCTGCAGCGGCAACCAGACGCCTTCTTTCTACTCGTCGGTTTTGCGCCCAAGTTTTCGAGGTTCGACCGAGAGCTTGTCGATGAGGCGAAGCGGTTAGGGATCGACGATCGGGTTTGCATTTGCGGGTATGGCGGTAGCGTCGCAGATGTGTGGAAGTTGATTGACCTTCATGTACATGCTTCTCACTTTGACTCACTGCCCAACGCGATCCTTGAAGGTATGTCACTCGGTAAGCCAGCTGTAGTTACGGACGTTGGTGGTATCCCCGAATTGGTCACTCATGGGCGAACCGGATTGGTTGTGCGGGCACAAGACGCGTCGGCGCTTGCGGATGGTCTTGTCCAGTTAATTGAAGATCCGTTGTATGCCGGAAAGTTGGGCGCAGCAGCGCAGCAACGATACGAAGAACGTTGTCGGCCCGAACGAGTGGCAGCCGAAATCGAGGCACTGTTCCGAAGACTCGTTAGGCGGAAACGAAACACCGTCACGAGCGAAGCACGCGGCTCTTCTGCACTTTCTCACGGAGCAAACCATTGAGCTCGTCGCGAAATAGTTCAACAGTGGAAAGCACCAAAAGCGATGGTCAACATGGGACGCTTCCTTCGCAGCACGAAGGTTGCTTTCTCTGCGGTCAAGCATCCAATCGCGTTGTGTTGCGTGAAGGTCAGTATGAAGGTCGGCTATGCGAGTGCGATTTGATCTACACGCATCCACGTCCGTTGCACGTTTGGGATGACTTTCTGATTGATCACCATGCGGACGAATTCTATGCGGAGGCAGCCAAGCGTAAGGTTGCCTGGACGTTGAAGCATTGTGAAGGCGAGCGACTACTCGAAATCGGTTGTGGCATGGGCGACTACTTGTTGGCTGCGCGAAAGGCTGGCTTTGACGTCATGGGGATGGAGCCCAACGTGAAGCGAGCGGCCTATGTGAGAGAAGAGTTGGGGATCCCTGTTCGTGAAGAATTTCTAGAGACCAACCAATTGCGCGAGCGGTTTGATGTTGTGTATCACTGCGATTTGCTCTCGCACTTTCCTGACCCTCTGCAAGCACTAACGAAGATGACCGAGCTACTAAAGCCCGGCGGGCGACTTTGCTTTGAGGTTGGGACGCTCGCAGGCATATCTCCATTCTGGTATCGGTGGATCGGAGGTGTTGGTCTGCATACGCACATCTGGTTGTATTCCGCGCGGTCGCTACAGACACTGTTCGATCGTGCTCAGCTTCGCGTGGTGGCGAGCCGTCGGTACGGACTAGCGCCGTCGATTGTGGTTCCACGCATGTTGGAGGCTGTGTCGCTCGCGGTGAAGAGAATTGCTTGTGCACCAGCTCGCATGACAAAATCGAATGCGGTTGACTCGTTGAAGGTGAAGCCCCCCGAGGGATCGCAGTCGGCCACCGGTGCTCGGTCTACTCGGCAGGAGTTGTTGGACGGACTGCGTCGAGTGCTGCGCTATCGGTTAGGAAGGCTGACTCCAAACTTTGGGCCTCAGACGTATTTGTTTGTCGTCGAGCCCATGACGCCTAGGTCGTAACTCGTATCTGACATTGAAGTTGCAAACAGATCTAGCAACTCCCATGTCGTTGTTGCTGTTAATAACGCAGTACATGTAGCGCTTCGAGCGGCTCGCCCGTCTTCGCCGCTGGGGCACTTTTTGACTCGATTCTTTGGCCTTATTGGTATTTTTCTGAGTCAGTTTTTGGGATTGCGACGTTCTGTCTTTAGATTGATCCAAAGGCAGAACACGATTCGATTCGTTTCAGGCGGATTCCCGATGAGCGGAAGTAACTCAGATCAAAGCCTGGCAGAGAAATTCGTTCGCTGCAATCTGTTTGAGTTGCAGCAGACCGCAACCGTGGCGCACGGTGGATTGGGCCAAGTGCTTTTTCATCGGATTGCGACCACGGAAACGCTGGATGGTGCGTGCAACTTTATCGACTTCACGACGATGCCGCCCGGTACAACGATTGGTAGGCACGCACACCAAAGCGACGAAGAAGAGTTCTATCTGATTCTGAAGGGCACGGGGACGCTGCAACTGGGTGACGAAGAAATTGCCGTCAGACCTGGTGACTTGGTTCGTAATCCTCCCGGTGGTACCCATTCGCTTCGAAACGCTGGTGACGAAGAACTTCAACTGTTTGTCTTTGAGGTGCAAGTACGTTGACCGCAGTTTTGATTATGGCCGGCGGGAAGTCTGAGCGAATGCGCGCCGGCGGCGTCGCGATTCACAAAGTGCTTCGGGAGGTTGCTGGAGTCACACTGCTGGAACGCAACATCCGGCAGTCGTTGTACTTTGGGTTTCGCCACATTCTGATTGCCGTGAGTTCGAGCGAAATTGACTTGCAGGAATTCGTGCAGACGCGTGGCCAAGAGATCGCTGCGAAATCGCGAGCTCGTATCGAACTGCTGGTCGAACAGCAGCCGCGAGGCACGATCGGCGTCGCGCGAGATGCCCTGGATTCGATCGCCGATGGTGCCGACCTGATTGTGTTGAACGGTGACAACCTGTCCACGCTAAGCTTTGCAGACTTACAACAACACCACGAAAACGTCTCGGCCACGTTGACGATCGCTGTACACGACGAGGGGTTTCAAGTTCCGCTTGGTGAGGTTGTTGTTGAGGACGGCCAAATCCTCGAGTACCGAGAAAAGCCGATCCATCCTGTGCTGATATCAAGCGGTGCCTATGTGTTGTCGCCCGAGGCATGCCGATTGATTCCGCCCAACGCTCGGATGGATGTTCCCGAGTTGATTCCGAGACTTCGTGCGCAGCTTGAACCGGTCGCAGCATTCAGGCACCAGTCTCACTGGATCGACATTAATGATGAGGCGAAGCTTGAAAAGGCAAGCCAGTTGGTCCGGGCGCATGCCGCAGAGTTCGAATTCGCCATCCCCAGCTCTACGGACGATCGACTGACATCTGACGACACTCGGTCCGTGACTCTTTGATCGAACGATTCGACGACGGATAACACCATGACGCAACCACTTCCGCTTGCCGAGCAAACAGTACTGGTTACCGGTGCGGGTGGCTTTATCGGGAACCACATCGTTCGCGAACTGCAAGCAAAGTGTCGATTCGTCAAAGCCCTTAGCGGAGAAGGCGACGACGTTCGAAGCTGGAATGACAACGTTGAAGCTTCCACAGTCGATGTGCGCGATGCGATGCAGCTCAAACAGCACTGCAGGGAAGTGCAAACGGTGGTTCATTTGGCCGGACCGCCCTCCGTGCGAGATTCCTTTCAGCACGCTCAGTTCTACGCAGACATACATACCGGTGGTACGGCCAATATGTTGCAAGTCGCCCAAGCATGTGGCGTTCAGCGATTCGTGTATGTCTCGTCTGCGGAAGTGTACGGCCAACCGATCTCCAATCCTGTTAAAGAGACTCATCGATTGTTGGCTAGATCGCCTTACGCCGCGGCAAAGCTTGGGGCGGAGCGTTATGTCGAGAGCTTTACGCAATTTGCCGATCTAGAGGCAGTGATTGTTCGGCCGTTTTCGATCTTTGGTCCGGGCCAATCCCTGAATTCCTTGCTGGGTACGATTATCAAGCAGCTCGCCAGCGACTCGGTGATCGAGTTGGCGGATCTGAGCCCGATTCGAGACTACTGTTTCGTTGGCGATCTTGCGTTGGCGATTTCGAAGGCCTGCTACGTACCGATCGAACGTCTGACGATTCTGAATATCGGCAGCGGAGTTGGGACATCCGTCGAGTCATTCGCGAATCTCGCGGCACGGGCTGCCGGCAAAGAGCTGGAGGTAAGGCAAGCCAAGAGTTCTGATCGCCCGGAAAAAGCAAACATCTACGAGCTGGTCGCTAACGTCGAGCAAGCTGGCAGCGTGTTGGGCTGGCAGCCTCAAGTTTCTTTGCAAGAAGGTCTGCGACGAACGATCGAATTCGTAGGAGTCGCGTCATGAATCATCGCTATCTGGTGACCGGTGCCCAAGGCTTTGTAGGGAGATTTGTCGTGGCGGAGGTGCTGCGTACCGATCCCGTGGCTCACGTCTTGGGAATTGGTCGTTCGCCGCAAAGTTTCAGCACCTTCACTCACTGGTTGAATTGGTGTGGCAACGATTTGCAGGCTCCGTTGCCAGTGGATCTTCCCTCGGATCTGTATTCGAGTGATCGGTATCAATACGATGCGGTTGACCTGCTGGATGAACCACGGTTGTCTGATGTCGTGCAACAGTTTCGACCGACTCGCGTCATTCACCTGGCCTCGGGGCTATGGGGTGACAAGGCTGACAAGCTGTTTGAGTGCAACGTTCAAGGCACCATTAATTTGCTTCAGGTGTTGACGAATGCAGACGACGGCTGCTTGGATCGGATCGTGCTCGGATCAACCGGCGGCGTCTACGGCCGACCTAACGGTGATAGCCGGCAGCTACCGTTTTCGGAAAGCATGCCTCCAGAACCGATTCACATGTACTCCGTTAGCAAATTGGCGGGGGAGATGGCCGCCCAAGTCATTGCACGAGATGCAAACTTGCCAATATGCCTTGCAAGGATCTTCAACATCGTTGGACCGGGACAAGATGAGCGTCATGTGTGTGGTCGATGGCTCTCCGAGCTAACGGCGATTCAGATGGGACAAAAGCCGCCTGTGATGAGCGTCGGGAACTTAGAGCCAACGCGTGACATGATCGACGTCCGCGATGTAGCAGCGGCGCTGCTCACCATTTGCAACGCTGGAAGCGACAGCGAAGCCTACAACGTCGCTTCTGGTGTCGAAACAAAGATCAACGCCATCTTGGATCTTTGCTTGCAGCTGGCTGACCAACCAAACATCGAAATTACAGCGTTGCCACCTCGGAAGGTTGAGTTGCCTCGGCATTTCGCCGACATCACGAAACTCTCACGTCTTGGTTGGAAGCCACAGTATGAACTGGCGCAAAGTCTCGCGGATCTGCATACCTACTATGTCGAGTCTGTGGTTCCGTGTTTGCTTCGAAGGGTAGGAGGAACTGATGGTTGACCGCGTGGATCGTCAAAAGCTCACACACCAAGGCTCCCATGAAGATGGCCTTGATTGTCGAGTTGTGTCGGCGAAATGGAATCGTTCATATGGCGTGCACCTTGTCAGTGACCTGATGGGCGCGGATCGCAGTCAGTTGGCGCGTCACCTTGTAGGGAGACGCTGTTTGCTCGTGACAACGCCCAGTGTGGCGGAATTGTATGGGCGTCGCTTGAGTTCACTGCTCGCGGAAGACGGTGTCGATATCTCGACGGTCGTACTGCCCGTCCGCGAAGAATCGAAGAGTATCGAGAATGTTCTAACGATCTGTCGCGAGGCTCAAGCCGCTGATCTGGGGCGACAGTCCATGTTGATTGGTCTCGGTGGAGGCGTTTGCACGGATATGGTCACCTTGGCTGCGCAGCTTCTTCGGCGAGGCATACCGTATATCAGAATTCCCACGACGCTGCTCGGTCAGGTCGATGGCAGCATTGGTGTGAAGGGGGCAGTGAACTTCAATGGAAAGAAGAACTCGTTGGGGTGCTATTACTCGCCCCAAGCCGTCTTCGTCGATTCGAACTTTTTGCGAACGTTACCCGAACGGCAACTGAGCCTTGGGGTGTCTGAAGTCATCAAGATGGCGATCGTACGCGATCAGCAGTTGTTCGAGCTCGTCGAACAACATGGATTCTCCCTAATTCGATCGGGGTTTCAAGAGCCCCAGTCATTCGCCGCCGAGATTTCTCAGCGTGCGATCCTGGGAATGATCGAGGAATTGGAAACGAATCTGTATGAAGACCGCTCCTATCAGCGGTTGGTTGATTTTGGTCACACTGTTGGCCCGGCACTGGAGGCTAAATCGAATTTCAAAATGGCACACGGTGATGCTGTGGCAATTAGCATGGCGTTCTGTTGCCAGCTCGCCCGTGAAATGCAATGGCTGGACGACGTCAGTTGCGAGCGTGCACTTCGATGCATTGGCGATTGCGATCTGCCGGTCTATTCGCCGCTACTCACTCCGGAATTGGTAGATCGCTCGTTCGATGAAGCGACCAGCCATCGGGCTGGACAGCTCAATTTGGTTCTGCCTACTCGAATCGGGGCAGCTCAATTCGTTGAGGCGAAAAAACAAATTCCGGCTGAAGCCATACAAGCCGCGATTGCTCGATTAGACGCGTGGCCCAAAGCGACTTCGATTGGAAGGCTACCTGCTGTAGATGAGCTGGATGTCGCCGGCTTGGGTTCTGCAAAGCTGTCCGCTGGAGATTCCGTTTCGGATCCGTCAGCCGATCAGGGCGATGTGAGGCAACTGCGGTTCGACCCGATTCATTCCGCAAAGAAGTCCATTATCTCTCGCAGGGCCACGTATCAGTATCCCGCACACCGACATTTGGTGTTCGATGTGGGCGGTACAAATACGAGGGCTGCTGTTTATGACGAGCAGCGTCGTGTATTGGTCCGACGCTTGGCGAAGCCGACCCCTAACCATCGAAGGAATCCTGATCTTGGTCCGCTTGAGATTCTGTCGCTGCTCAAGAGTGACATGGACGACTTGGCGACGGAGCTGTTGGGAGAGGTCGCGCCACAGAAAATCTCAGTCGCGTTCGCCGGTCCGCTTGACGGTAACCAAATGGTCGTCGCGGCGCCGACGATTTGGGGAACAACAAGTCATCCGCCGATTGATTTGGTTTCGGAACTGCAAACGCTTTGGCCGTCTCCCACCATTCATGTGATCAACGACGTGACTGCATCAGGGTATCGGCACCTCCAGCACGCTAACGAAAACTTGTGTGTGATCACGGTGGGGTCGGGGATTGGAAACAAAGTCTTTGTGGACGGCAAGCCGCTGACTGGTATCAATGGCCGCGGTGGGGAGATTGGTCATATCGTGGTAGACCACTCCGACGACGCCTTGCAGTGTGACTGCGGAGGCAGAGGACACCTTGGAGGTATTGCTTCGGGACGCGGAACGCTGGCCTCAGCAAGAAGACTGGCCAGCAAAGACCAAGCTGGTTTTTCGTCTTCCAGCCTTCATAGGATTGTCGGCAATGATTTGGGAAAGCTTGAAAACCAACACATCGTCAACGCTTTTCACCAAGATGATCCATGGACGCATCAATTGATTCGTCACGTGGCCGGCAAACTAGGAAACGTTATCGCTCAGATGCATCAGTCAATCGGTATCGAGCGGTTTGTGCTGTTCGGCGGATTCGCCTTCGCGCTGGGCGAGGTATATCGCAATTACGTCTCAAACGCGGCCAGACATGATTGCTGGGACAGCGGGCAAAATTGGAATTCGATGGTCGAATTGGGCCTGGATGAGGACGACAGTGGATTGTTAGGAGTTGGTCGCTACGCCGCGGAATTCGCAGACGTTTAGTGCACGCGACTCGAATCGAATCCAAAGTTCGCCGAGTACCCTTGAGAATTAGCTCGCCATGAAAGTCACTCGCTACAACTACCCGTACCAGTTTACGGATCAGCTACCAGAGCTCGTGAACGATATTGAAGCCATGCTGCGCGATGGTCAGTACGTGCTTTCAAAGCACGTCAGCGACTTCGAGAACCTGTTCGCTGAATACTTGGAAACGTCCCATGTCAGCGGAGTAAACTCGGGCACTGATGCGTTGGTGATCGCGTTACGTGCCTTAGGAATTGGCCCTGGTGACGAAGTGATCACGCAGGCCAACACCTTCCACGCAACCGTGGCGGCCATCTGCCTCGTCGGTGCGACGCCTGTGCTGGTCGACGTTGATCCTGATTCCTATTTGATCGACGGTTCTCAGTTGGAACGTGCTTTTACGAGTGCCACGCGGGCGATTATTCCAGTGCATCTGTACGGCAAGCCCAGTCCAATGGATGTCGTGATGAGTTTTGCGGAAGTGCATGACTTGCGTGTGATCGAAGACGCGGCTCAGGCACACGGCGCTCGCATTGATGGCCGACGGGTCGGAACGTTTGGTGACTTCGGCTGCTTCAGTTTTCACCCCAGCAAGAATTTGGCGGCCGCGGGCGATGGCGGCGCAATCTGTACCAACGATGAGTCCTTGCTGGAAAAGGTGAACGTATTGCGAGGATTGGGACAGCAGTCACAGAATCATCACATCGCGATTGGATACAACTCGAAACTCGACGCGATCCAAGCTCGAGTGCTCTCCGCGAAGTTGCCGCACCTCGATCAGTGGAATGCCATGCGACGCGAGGTAGCACAACGATATCGCGATGGGCTTTCCGCGTTGCCGCTGCAATTCCAGAGTGACAATGTGCGAGAGGAACACGTCTACCACTTGTTTCAAATCCGGACACGACATCGCGATCAGCTAGTCGAGCATCTGCGATCTTCAGGGGTGGACGCAGTGGTTCGATACCCAACGCCAATCCATTTGCAGCCGGCGTTTGGAGCGATGGGGTGGAAGCCAGGTGATTTTCCGGTTGCGGAATCGTTGGCAAATGAGTTGCTTTGTTTGCCGATTCGCCCAAGTCTTAGCGACGAAGAAATTTCCTATACCGTAGAGCAAGTTCGCTCCTTCTTCGCAGGTCTAAAGTGTAAGCAACCTGCTTCTCAATCTGCCGCTCATTCGGATTGTTAGAGGACTACGAAAATGTCCTCACCGCAGTCGTTGAAGATCGCAGTACTAGGCGGCAGCAGTCCGTTCACGGCCGGCATGATTGATGCCATCGTGCAAAGTGAGGTTGGCAGCTCGCGGATTCAACCGCCGCCGACCATTGTGTTGCACGGTCGGTCGACGAAATCGCTTAGAGGGCATTTCAAAAGTGATTTTGCTAGCTGACCCGGTGGTGTGCCAGCTTTC
>CAYQMZ010000073.1:0-16114 GCA_964418725.1 uncultured Pirellulaceae bacterium | reverse complement strand
GGTCTACGCTGCCAGGTGCTGGGCTGCCTGGGGACGTCTGTGCTGGCTGATTGGTTGGTAACTGATTCTGTTGGAACGGCGAGCCAACAGGAGGCTGTGGCTGAACACCGCCCAGGGGCTGCATGGTCGGTTGCGAGAAATTGTTGCCTTGGATTGGGCTTTGAGCTCTTTGATTTCTGGCGAAGTTCTGTGGCTGGCCTTGGTTAGAGAATCCTCCAGCCGAGAACTGATTCGGTGCTGCAGAGTCATCTAGCCCCGAATTAGCCTGGCCAAATCCTGCCTGTCCTAGCGTAGCCTGGTTCGTCCTGCCCTGACCCTGCGAGTTCGCTATGCCAGCGGTCGCGTTGCCCGTTCCGAAACCCGCTGTCGGGTTGGTTGGTTCGGACACGACTGGATCAAAATCAGTCAGTTCTTCGGTGCCGTCGACGTTCAGAGCCAACGCATCGTCGCGAACGCCATGGTCATGCTTCATCGCGCGGGCAACCAACGTGCAGACGACCACCGCGGTGGCGATGGTTCCAATAATTCCCAGGTTTCTTTTCACATCTTCCGAGAACCAAACGCGCGGATCAAATGTCTGGATCCTTGACTGCCACGTGGTGTCGGTGCTTTCGGAGGGGCTGACCTCCATTGCTACATGGACTTGTTCGTTAAGCCGTTCGCCAAACTGTGGCGAGACTCGGGTGGAATCGAGGTCATTCAGATCACATGTCTCGACATCTCGATTCAAATCATGGACGAGCTCCACCGGTAGCTCGGAAGTGCCTGCTTCCATCGCTTGTTCGTATGCCAGCGGCACCTCGAGGGGAGCCATTTCAGCGGGTGATCGGACGTCTTCCCAAGGTTCCGGAGGTTGAACAGGTGTATTCAGTGAGGCAGGTGCGACATTCAGATCGGCCGAAGGCGCTACTGTGTCCTCCCCCGCGTGTGCCGCCAACGAGTTCGTTGCGGTACGAAGATCTGGCACGGTCAGCAAGATCTTGGGCTGGCGGGAGCTGACTTTTTGGCGACGTACAATTGGTTGTGCGTTGGCTCGGGAGCTCATGAAAATGCCTTATATGTACGGCTGCCCCTTGCGGGGAACATGCTTCGCATGCGACCTTACGTAGCCGCGCTTGTCTGAACTGATCGGTAATCGTTTTTCGGATCTTGAGGATTACGTAAGCTTTGAGGAAAGTAGCTGCCACAGCAGGATTGCTTTCCGCACCGCCAAAGCCGCCGGCACCCTCCCAAATTTGACGTAGATGCAATCATGACCGTTTCGCAAATCACCAACGTGGAATCGCAACTTCGTTCCCTCCTGGACGATCGGATTTTGATCCTAGACGGAGCGATGGGCTCGCTCATTCAGTCCTTGAAATTGGACGAGTCGCAGGTTCGCGGTGATCGTTTCGCGGACCATACCAAGGATCTCAAAAACTTTGCAGACATCCTTTGTATTACCCGTCCCGATGACATCACTGATATCCATCGTCGCTACTATGAAGCTGGCGCTGATATCGTGTGCACGAACAGCTTTGGCGCAAGTCCCGTGGGGGCCGACGAATTTGATCTCAGTAATGACGTAATCGCTGAGATCAACGTTGCTGCCGTTGCTTGCGCTCGCAAAGCTGCCGATGAATACAACGAGAAGACACCGGACAAGCCACGCTTCATCGCGGGCTCGATGGGGCCAACAGCAAAGCAGCTAGCAATCTCCACCAAGGTGGAAGACGCGGCCTTCCGAAACGCCACGTTCGAAATGATGGCCGAGTCTTATTATGAGCAGGCGAAGGCGCTGGTGGAGGGTGGCATCGATATCCTCTTACCGGAAACGGTTATCGATACGCTGAACCTGAAGGCATGTCTGTTCGGGATCTCTCGTTTCTTTGAAGAGTCCGGCATCACTGTTCCTGTCATGGTATCGGCGACGTTCGGTGAGGGCGGGGCCACGTTTGTCTCTGGCCAAAAGGTGGAAGCATTTTGGAATGCTGTGTCGCACTTTCCAATGCTCAGCGTCGGGATGAACTGTGCGCTCGGACCGATCACGATGCGACCGCACATCGAAGAGTTGTCGCGTGTAAGCCCGGCGTACATTAGTTGTCACCCAAATGCTGGCTTACCCAATGAAATGGGAGCCTACGATCTGGGGCCCGCTGAAATGGCCGGCCTCGTCCGGGAGTATGCTGACAACGGGTGGGTGAACATTGTTGGTGGATGTTGCGGTACGACGCCGGAACACATTGCGGCGATTGGTGATTCCTTAAAGAACGCGACCGCACACAAGCGGACGACCATCGCACCATTGACTCGTCTTAGCGGTGTTGAGCCTTTTACCATGCGGCCGGATGCTAACTTCGTGATGGTTGGCGAACGCACCAACGTGACGGGATCAAGAAAGTTTGCTCGACTGATTCGTGAGGATAAATTCGACGAAGCGATCGAGGTGGCTCGTCAGCAAGTCGAAGGCGGCGCGAGCGTTATCGATATCAACATGGACGACGCCTTGTTGGATGGTGTCGAAGCCATGACGCGATTCCTCAATCTCATTTCCGGCGAATTCGAGATCTCGAAAGTCCCGGTCATGATCGACAGCTCGAAATGGGAGATTTTGGAAGCAGGGCTGCGTGCATCGCAGGGCAAGGCGATCGTCAACTCGATTTCAATCAAGGATGACGAGCAGCGGTTCCGCGAACAAGCGAAGACGATTCGTCGCTATGGTGCGGCGGCCGTAGTCATGGCGTTCGACGAAGTCGGGCAGGCCGTCGAGGTTGACCACAAAGTATCTGTTTGCAAGCGAGCTTACGACATCTTGGTCGACGAAATTGGCTTCGCGCCGGAAGACATCATCTTTGATCCCAACATCCTCACTGTCGCGACGGGAATCGAAGAGCACAACAACTATGCGATCAACTTCATTGAAGCCACACGTCTGATTAAGGAGTGCTGTCCTGGCGCCAAGATCTCCGGTGGCGTCAGCAATATCAGCTTCTCATTCCGCGGAAATGACAAAGTCCGTGAGGCTATGCACAGTGCCTTCTTGTATCACGCGGTCAAAGCCGGCATGGACATGGGGATCGTCAATGCAGGCCAGCTAGAGGTTTACGAAGAAATTCCGAAGGATCTGCTTGAGGCAGTTGAAGACGTTCTCTTCAATCGTCGTGAAGACGCTACCGACCGGCTGATTGAGTTGGCGGAAACATTTAAAGGGCAGAAGGGAAAGACGGCAGTCGAAGACCTCGCTTGGCGAGAAGAAAACGTCGCGAAGCGGCTTGAGTACGCGTTGATCAAAGGGATCGACAAATTCATCGAAGAAGACACCGAAGAAGCTCGTCAACAGTTCGATCGCTGCTTGCAGGTGATCGAGGGCCCGCTGATGGACGGAATGTCTGTTGTCGGTGATCTCTTTGGCGAAGGCAAAATGTTCCTGCCGCAGGTGGTGAAGTCTGCTCGCGTCATGAAGAAGGCGGTTGCTTACCTACTTCCGTACATGGAAGAGGAGAAGAGAGCACTCGGGCTGGAGAATGCTCCCGCTCGTGGGAAAGTGTTGATGGCCACCGTGAAAGGTGACGTGCACGACATCGGCAAGAACATTGTTGGCGTCGTGCTAGGCTGCAACAGCTACGAAGTCATCGACATGGGCGTCATGGTCCCAGCGGAAAAGATTCTCGAGGAAGCTGTTAAGACCGATGCCGATATCATCGGGCTATCTGGATTGATTACGCCTAGCCTGGATGAAATGGTCTACGTTGCGAAGGAAATGAAGCGGCTAGGTATGACCAAGCCCCTGATGAGCGGGGGCGCGACGACAAGTGCGAACCACACGGCGGTCAAGATTGCTCCAATGTACGATTCGCCCGTTGTGCACGTACTAGATGCTTCACGATGCGTCGGCGTCGTGGAAAAGCTGAACAACCCAGACACTATCGATCAATATCAGAAGGACAATCTGGCTGAGCAGGCCAAGCTGCTGCAGTCGTATCAGCAGCGTCAGCAGACATTGGTACCGTATGCTCAGGCGTTCGAGAATCGGTTCCAGACTGACTGGGTGAATGTGCAGATCGACAAGCCCAAGCAGCTTGGGCTGAAGACTCTGGAAGACTTTCCATTAGAAGAAATTCGAGACTTCATTGATTGGTCGCCCTTCTTCTGGGCGTGGGAGCTTCGTGGCAAGTATCCGAAGATTCTCGACGATCCGAAGATGGGAGAAGAAGCGAAGAAGCTGTTTGACGATGCCACAGAGATGTTGGATGAAATCGTGAATGGCAAATTGCTGAAGGCCAACGCGGTCTACGGATTCTGGCCAGCGGCATCCGACGGCGATGATATCTTGGTGTACGCCGATGAATCACGCAGCAATGTGGTGGCGAAATTCTCGATGCTTCGTCAGCAGTGGGAACGCAAGGGACAGAACGATTACCGCTCTCTAGCCGACTATGTGGCACCTGTGGACAGTGGCCGGGAAGATTACATAGGAGCATTCTGTGTGACCTCGGGCATAGGATGTAGTGAGTTAGCCGCTAAGTACGAAGCAGATAACGACGACTACAAGTCGATTATGGCCAAGGCGTTGGCCGATCGCTTGGCGGAAGCATTCGCAGAGTTGCTGCACAAACGTGCCCGAGACGAATGGGGATACGGAGCCAGTGAATCATTGTCCGCCGAGGACCTAGTCGCTGAAAAATATCGCGGCATCCGGCCCGCTCATGGCTATCCTGCCTGTCCTGATCACACAGAGAAGGCAACGTTGTTCAAATTGCTGGAAGCAACCGATCGTACGACTGTGGATCTAACGGAGAGCTTCGCGATGATGCCCGCCGCCAGTGTCAGTGGTTTGTATTTCGGGCATCCCGAGGCAAGGTACTTTGCTGTCGATAAGGTCACAAAGGATCAGGTCGAAGACTACGCTCAACGAAAAGGCATGAAGCTAAGTGAAGTTGAGCGATGGCTTTCGCCGAATCTCGGCTACGACCCAGCTTGATAAAGCACGTGCGGACGATTGGGCCCTTGTTTGGTCTGCTTGTGCCAATTCTCACAATCGAAAGCCTTGAGTCGGCTTCATATCTGATTGGAAGCTACGATGGAGAGTATCCTCCTTCCAATCAGATGGCTTGGCCGACATGAGCGACAAACCGAACAACCGCAAGAAATGGCTGACGTCGTTCGTGACGACCGTGCTGCTGGTTGTCTGCATGGAGTTTGTCTTGGGGATTCAGGCGTCCATGCATCGACGTGCAAATGGGTTTCAGCTTGATCCGGAACTCGGTTGGCGCGCGTCGGAGAAGACGCAAGTCTCGTTGACGAAATCCGGCTACGGTACAAGTACATTCTCTACAGGCGAAAACGGCTTTCGACGTTACGGCGACGTCGATTCGTCAAAGCCCAAGGTGTTGGTGATTGGCGATTCCTACACGTTCGCAGATACGGTGAACGATGGTGAAGCCTACTACGACCATTTGGCTGACAATTTGAATGCGGAGGTCTTCGCGTACGGCTGCAGTGGCTTCGGCACATTGCAAGAGTTGCTGATTCTTCAACGACACTTTGAAGCGATTTCGCCGAACTTGGTTGTTTGGCAACTTTGCGAAAACGATTTCGTAAACAATAGCTTCGAATTGGAATCGCGGGATCTATTACAGAATAACTTCATGGTTCGCCCCTTTCGTGCAGGTGGCGACAACGTGCTTAGTTTTCCATCGCAAAGTGGACGTTGGTTGCTGAAGAACTCTTACTTGGCTCGCTGGGTGTTTCGTCGCGTGTACGGTCGCGGCCGCAAGCAATTCGACTACAGCAACGAAACGAACAAAAGTCTTGCTGAACAAGCGATTCACACAACGGCAGAATTGCTGGGCGAGGCGAAGACGCATATTGGCGACGTTCCGCTTCTAGTCTTTTGTAATCGACACGGTGGGCTGTACGCGGACGCGATTGCGAAGAATGTCGACTGTTATTTCACATTGGCTGTCGAACAGGCTATCGAGGCAGCAGTGGTGGACGGCAAGCGAGTTGATGCTCGACCGCGAGATTTGCACTGGAATGCTGATGGCCACGCCGTCGTCGCGGATGCTCTGCTTAGGGCAATTGCCGAGCGCAATTTGGTTTCTCGCACCAGTCAATAGTGTCGGCGACGCATCGCACGTAAAGCGATCGGCCAACGGAGCTGAAGAGACGTGTGGACTAGAGGTTTAGATCGGAAGGTAACTGCTGTTTCAGCTCAGACAGGCCACGCATGATCCGCCTGGTCACGACCTTCACACCGACTTCCATCTCGTCAGCTATTTCTTGCATTTTGAGTCCGTGGACGAATCGCAGTTCCACTGCAGTTCGCTCATCCTTCTTCAAGTTTGACAGCGCCTCTAGCAAGATGAGTGCCGCCTCACCCCGAACAAGCTTGGTAGCTGGGCCCGATTCGGATTGTGGGATATGCCAATGGACGGAAGCTTCGCCTTCGCCGTCCAGCGAGCATTCTCTTCGCACATCACGCTTTTGCGCCGTGTGCTTACGCATGAAAGTCATCAGATTTCGCTCAAGGATGGTGGTAATCCATCCGTTGAATTCGGCCGCGGTCGCACCTCGAAATTGGCTGATTGCGTTGAATGCTTCCAGGCAAGTTTGTTGCACTGCATCGGAAGCGTCAAACTTGTTTGCGAACATCTGACGCATCGCCCGTTGAGCCAATACCCGCAGATATGGTCGATATTTGCGTAGCAAAGCCTCGATCGCTTGCTCGTCCCCGAGGCCAATATGCTCGAGGAGGGTACCGACGGAATCTGGACTTGCCGACATGACACGCTTTGCCTGAAGATGCTAACGAGCCACATACTAAGCAATATTGCGAACTATCGCCCCCCATCTAATGGGGTTTTTCCTGTAAACAAACCGTTCACTTCCCCGACCTTGACGAACGTCCTGCTTCTCGCGAATCGACTGCTTAGCTCGCCCATGCCTTCGTCGAAAGGTACTAGGCACGGAGTTGGCTATCAAGATGTTTTGCCAGTCGCAATGCCAGAGCAACGACGGTCAGTGATGGATTGGCCGCCGGAATGCTGGGGAAAACCGACGGGTCGCAACAGTGGATATTTTCGTAGCCGAGTAAGCGCAAGTTCTCGTCGACAGCACCCGTACCATCGTCACTCATCCGCATCGATCCGCCAGCGTGTTGAACACTGCCGTTGTAGCCGGGTCTCCATTCTTCGTCGTCCCATGCGGACGACAATTCCTCATCCGGAATGCCAAGCGATTTCAGGATGGTGTTGCGGGCTTGGACGATCTTCTCTCGATATTGTTGACCGTGGTGGTTGGGCTTTACGCGAATCCAAGGTTTGCGACCTTCACCTTTGGTTTCGATGTAGTTTTCTGGGTCGAGCGGGCTGTCGAAAATGAATTTGATTTCGACCTTGGCATCTCGTGCTATTGATCGGTTCCACAGGTCGTGATCTGCGAATCGTGAATCCCAGTACGACGCGTTGATTAGCAACTCGATGTTGTAGGGTTCATCATGCGGGTTGGTGGAACGCAGCAGTACCTTTGCGTGTCCTTGGACGTCGCCAAGCCAACTCAGCCCGCCGCTGTTTGGCAAATCATGCCAGCGATCGTAAAAGTAAGCGGGGTGGTCTGTCAGGTTGCGCCCCATCTGATTTGTCGGGTCGCTCAAACCGCTTTGTATGGCGAGTCGCGGACTTTCCACGCAACCGCAACACAGGACAAGATGTTTCGCGCGATATTGCCGTGGCTGATTTGCGATTAGATCTTGGCAGTGTGCAATGACTTGGCCGTCACCCGGCTCGATCCTGGTCGTGAGGTGATGCAACGCCAAGTCGAGGTGTTTTTCGCCAGCTTTTCCGCGGAAGCCAAGGGACTCAAGCAGCAGGTCTGACGTGGAGAATGCACCGTTGGAACGACGCAAAATATTCTGTAGGTTTCCGTCTTCGTCCAGGTAGGGTTGATGCATCGATCTAGGAAGGTTTTCAGCGACGTACTTGTCGGTGAGACTGCCATTCAGATGGTCGACGACTTTGTCTTGGTACGGCCCAAGCGAAATCTGCTTCTTCACCAAGTCGTTCGCCGCCTGGTAGCCACTGCGACCGCTTCCGTTGGCATTCAGCAAGTAGTCTTTCACGACCTCTGGCCAGCCGCTGCGGAATTCCCACGGTTGCATCTCTGGGATTAATCCGGACCAATAGTTGGAGCGTCCACCAAGATGGAACACCAGACCTCCTCCGAACTCGTTATCGATTCGGAAGAAGCTGGACGCTTCGTCGCGGCCAACCGGATTTACTTCACTGCGCGGCAAGCCGTTCATGTGGATCGGATAGCCCAAGCCGCCAGCTTCCAACACTAGGGTATCGACGCCATGATTGGACAACGCGTTTGCGAGCGTGCCTCCCGCCATGCCCGAGCCAACTACGATCACGTCATAGAGTTTATTCTTGTGAGGACGCGTCGTCGGACGAACGATACGTTGTTCCCAGATCGATTCTTCGGCAATCAAGTTGTCGTAGGCATGCATGTAAGCAGTGGGAGTACAGCCGAAGTCGACCTGTTCGTCGGTGAATCTGGTCTCACTCGAATCGAGTGAGAGCGTCAAATTGTCACCCTGCATAAAGTGAAGTCGATCGAGCACAAATTTCGCCTCCACGTGTTCGTCGTGAAAACGAGCTCGATCAAGCACAAATGTCCACGTGCCTCTTCCATTCTTGTTGGAAAAATATCTCCCATGAAGGCTGCGTCCCCAGCCATCGACGTCCGTTCTCAGTGTGACTTCGTGATTGGGATGCCATTGGTCGGTGTCAAAGCGAATGCGATGAAAGAGGAATACGTTCTCATCGTCCAAGTGAATCTCTTGATCGCCTTCCTGGACTGCTACGTTTCCACCTTCCATCCAGGTGTTGCCCACCCGGATTTTGAATTCGAAGTGTTGATCGAAGAACTCGCCGATCAGTTCGACGTGCCAGGTTTGAGCCGCCTCATCCCAGGTCATCGGTTGAGGTTCGTCCCACATGACACTGGTGCAAACGGCGATTTTTAGCGGGGGAAGGTACTTACGCGTCGCAAATGTAATCCGCGTTGAAGGTTGCTTTGCAGATGCTGACTCTGCTTTCAACCGACGTATGCGGCCATGCGTCTTCGTCGTGAGATCCTGCAATCCGCTGTGATAGAAGATGTCTTCTACATCATTTTCACTGCTCTTGTTCTTGCTCATCTCGATTACTCCATTCGTAAAATGAAATGGCTCAGCAACTCAGTGGTTATTCTTCGGGCAGCGTGCGGCAAATTCGAAAGCCATCTGCGCCTGTGTGATTTTTGGGGAAGTGGGTGTTCTCTTCCGAACCGAATGCGAACCGTGTGGCCGCGTCAAGGAACGTACCGCCGACCAAGATCCTCTTACTCAGTCCGATCGATGCGTGATCGTTGCCAGTGGAATTGACGACTCCGTCATGACACCATTCCCAGACGTTCCCATGGTTGTCAAAGAGACCTTGAGCATTGGGCATTAGCATGCCCACGCGATGCGTTCGCGATCCGGCATTGGAGATGTACCAAGCATAAGAGGTTCCGACGTCGGGCACGTTTCCAAATGACCATCGAGACGCCGCAGAGCTCCGACTGGCAAACTCGGACTCCGCTGCGGTTGGTAGTCGGAACCCAAGCTTTTGGTCTGCATTCCCGGCAATTGACATCCCTTCGTTATATAAGCCTTTTTCGTTTGCAACGTAGCACCACTCGCTTTTGGGTATGCCACACTGCTCGCTTAACCAATTGCAGTACGCCACCGAATCGTACCAAGTAACCAGATTAACCGGGCACTGACTGTACGGGGCAGTGCTCAGGTCGGACTGGTGTTCTTTGCGAAAGCGACGGAAGTCGTCGACGGTGACAGCGGTTGTGCCAAGAGCGAATGGGCGTCTCACATGAATCTCATGCTGGTATCCAGATTCGTCGACACGGTGGATGCTTCCTTTGTCAAAGCAGACCATCGGAGACTCAAGGCTGCGAGTTTCTGTCAACGTACTGATTGGGTAGTCGTTGAGCTTCTTGCCATCGATAAGTTTGCGCCAACGGTCATCATTTACGATGTCAGAACCAAGTTTTTTGAGTTCAGTCGCGGTTGCCTCCGGAGACATTCGAAGTTGTCTGATGGCCCAGGACACGGCATGGCGAACGCCGCTCGGTTGTTTCAATGGGTTTATCTTGGCGAAACTTTCCAGCGCGAGTGACCGCTGCCTAGTGGAAAATGCTGGAGCACCATTGCCGATGGCCAAGATCAGGTTTCTCAGCACATGTGGATCTTTTGTCTCGCCCAGCCTATCCAGTATCGGGCCTGTCGGTGACTTGGATTCTGTGAGGTACTTGATCGTCAGCGAGCAAACCGTCGGGTTGTCCGACCATTCAAAAACTGGCCAGACATGTTCCCATTTGTTGTTAAAAGCCAAGGCAGCCGTCGCGGCAGCCGCCGTCCGAGCATGTTGGTTGGATTCGTCGGCGAGCTTCAGTGATTCCTGCTGCCGCTTCAGAAGTTCGTTGTAGCCTTGCGGTTCTTTGTCAGCGATATGGCCGTAGAGTTTGGCGGGGATCCAAATTTCTTCTCCCGTATTCACCTCAACGGCCAGCTGAGTAAGTGGGGAACGAATGAGAGTTGCAACTGGCCGCAACACAGATGCCCAGCGTTTGTGCTCGCTGGGTGGTTGGTGGACCAAAATATCTGCTACTTCGGCCGCCAGAGATTTCCATCGTGGATCGCTCGCTGCACGATCAGCGATGAACGCCGCATTGCGCAGTTTTGTTTCTTCCGTAGTCTTTTTTGCAAGTGCCTCTTGCCAGATCTTTTCGATCTGGCATTCCTCGTCGCTGAGGTGCCGCATTGATTTGACAATGCTTGCCAGCTCCTCAACGGGCGATATGCGTAGGTGTTGCAGCAATGGCTCGGCGTGTGACTTGTCCCGTCTTACCAATGCCATGTGAATTCGAGCCTTGGCAACTGTCTGTTCGGGATCGACCGAATGCAACATCTTGTAAAGTTGCGGAGTCGACCATCGCTCGTGGTTGTCGAGCTGAATCAGCAGCTTGGGGATTTCTTCAGCCCGAGCGCTCACTAAGTTCTCAGTCAGACTTTTCGACCGTGTTTGTCCTCGGAAATGCCAAGCCAACACGATCGCCATCAATAAGCAGACCACGATGATTGCAGAGTTGGAAAGTAGCCGCTTTTCCGTTTGATGCATCATGTGCAATTGAGATTGCGTCATCTTGCGGCGCGGAACTACCGCTGTGATTTGGGCCCACTCGGTAAACCTTGGCAAGTGACGTCGGTCTTCTGATACGGCCCACAATCCATGAAGTCGTTGCAGCATTTGCCTCGCGCGGCCTGGCCATGTGAGTGCGTCTGTTTGGAGTAGCCATTCTTGAAGCGAGGGGACCAGGTAATCGTGAGCCAGTTGGTATCGTCGGTTGTCTTGGGCGTCTGAATCGCCCTCGTTGCCGATCGAATCAACGGGCGTCACAAGCCGGGTTTTCTTTTCAAGTACATGCATCAGACCTTGAAATTCGGAACTGTTCGATGCATAGCCTGTGACGGCGCTCAGTTCCGTAATCGATCTGCTTTGGCCTTTGATGGCGGCCACTTCGACGCCGGTCGGGGGAAGCAAAAGCCGTAACACGTTTTGAATCGCTTTGAATTCAGACTGCTGTTGTTTCGAGGCGGATTTGGATGTGAGGGGTGCAAACGTCTGCTCAAGAAACCGCACCCCAATGCCTCGCACTCCCCCCAAAGAATCTAGCAGTCCCGGCTTCCATGCTTCATCTTTGACCATCTCGGCCATCAGCGCCAGTTGCACTGGGCTGATCTTTCGATCGTGGGTTAACTGATCGATCGCCCGATCCACGAACTCTTGTTGCGCAGCGGTGAGCGATTCAGGGTAGGGCGGCAACACTTGGTATGCACGGCCTAAGCCACGTAGTACCGTCCTGGCGTGTTGCGTGTCGAACAGGTCAACTAGCTGAGCGTTTTCTCCGTCAATGATCTGTTCTTCAATCCCACGCATAAATCGCGATAGTGCCAGCCAAAAATCATCTCGGACGATCAGAACACTCTGTAGGGCCGATCCATCGCACTGACGTAGCCCTGCGACCAGGTGGGAGCTTTCGACTTCGCCATCCCAAACGCTGAGCCATTGTTCGAACTGGTCGACGACGATGACCAGTTTCTGCTGGCGATCGATGCACCACTGGCGACATCGACCAAGTACGGCCGCCAACGGCAGGTGACGCCAGCCATCTTCCTCGAGTGCTTCGGGCAGTGTGTCTTCCAACGCATCGAACAGTCTGGCTTCGAAATTCATTTTCGTGGCTTCCAAAGCAACGACGCGGATAGCATCGTCAAGCCGAGGAAGAATTCCGGCTTTCACGAAAGAGGACTTGCCGGTTCCGCTGGGGCCATAGATTACTCCCGTTCGAAACGGGCCTCCCGGTGTGAGCCCATTTAGCTTTTCCACCCAAGCGGTGAGAACTTCCGGAGTTCCCTGTGCATCTCGTAATCCGGGAACCAGCGTTACGTAGGCTTCTGCGTCTGACTCTGTGTAGTTCCTCACGCCAGGCGGAGTAATCTTGTGAGCCAACGCGTCAAATTCAGAGGTCGTTGACGCGGAAGTGCCATTCGTCGTTGCACTGGCTTTGCGCAGTGCCTTAGCCAAGTGATTTGCTGTCGCGAATCGGTCGGACATGCGCCTTTGCAGACACTTCAAGCAAATGCGTTCCAGTTCGGGAGAAATGGACGAATCAATCGAACGAAGTGGTTTCGGATCACGATCGACATCGCGTTCGCTTGGTAGCAGCCGATGTTGGAAAGGTCGCTTTTTCGTCAACAACTCGTAGAGCAGGACACCGATCGCCCACACATCGGTGCGCGGATCGATTCGATGGATCTCTCCGTGGAATTGCTCCGGGGCCATGTAGGCTCGCGTGCCGGCAAGTTGTCCGTCTTGTTCCCAAGGTCGCTCGTCGCGCATCGCGAGCCCAAAGTCAGCGATGTATATGCGGCCGTCGTCATCAATCAATATATTTGAGGGCTTAATGTCGCGGTGTACGACGCCAGCATCATGGGCAGCCTGAATGCCTTCGGCAATCTCGATTGTGATCCGCACGACCTCGGTTGGTGCCAGTTCTTCTTCGGCAATCTTCTGCGCTAATGACTGTCCTTCGACGTACTCCATGACCATGTAGCACAGTCCACTCTCTTCTTCTCCAACGTTGAAGACAGACAGCAAACTGGGGTGACGCAGTCTCGCCAGCGTTCGACCCTCTTCTAGGTACCTGGCACGCTGATCGTCACGCCGAATTCGATGGGCGTGAGGAACCTTGATGGCTACGTGTCGTTGCAGGTCTTCGTCGTAGCCAAGAAAAACTCGCCCAAAGCCACCTTCGCCCAGCAACGTTTGGACTTCGTAGCGATCGATGAATTGAGGGATCGGTTGAGGTTCCGTTTCACCCGCTGGATCGGTCGTGGCTTGATCCAGCAACGTGTTGAGCAGACCGAGGCTCTCGAAGAAATCCGTGAGCTCTGTCGACAGATGCGGGTGAGCTTTGATGAAGCCCACGGGGTCGACAGGTTCCCCACTATCAACCTTGTTGAAGTATGCCGTTACCGCTTCGTCTAGACTCTGCTCAAGTCGCACTTCATCAGTCCAAAGGGTGTCGGAGTGAAAGCTTCTAACGCTACATCTTAATTTCGACTCAACCGGCAGACGACCGGTAACGGAGATTGAATTCCACTAGATGTCAATTTATACAAAGATTATCGACGGATTTCACATAGTAAGCGGCAGATCTCCAAAGAATTGAGCTGACTGGTTTGCCCTACTTTGGTTCGATTGCCATCAGCAGTGCCCGGCCGCAGCGACAGGACGCACCTTCGCCGATGGAAGGTGCGTTAAGACTGCACACTGACTCTAGTGGCTCATTCGCTGCTTGTAGACGTGGCAACGTTGCCGATATGCGTGAGTACACGCCTGTGAATGGCGTGCAAAACAGGGTCGGCCCAGCACTTCCAATAAAGACGCGGACGAACGTCGAGTTGATACCACGTTGTCCCAGAGAGTTTGGTGCCGCCATCGGCCATTCGCTCCAATCGGAATTCACCCCGCAAACTACGCATGCCGTCTTCGAGATGAGGCGGATGAAGATGTGGAATCGGCGTCCACTCTTCCATCGGATATGGCTGGCTGGTCACGTCGAAGGCCAAGTGGCGTGGAGGATCCCAAACGCTAATCGGCTCGACAAAGCTCCCGGTTGTGAACTCGCAATGGCGTATTGCTCCGACGCCTTCGCCTTCGATACGTGCCCTTAACGGTGCCGCGATGCCCAAACGAAATATCCACGGCAATTCTTCGACAATGTCTGGGAAGGCCACGACCTGGTTCCAAACGACTTCCGGCGGAGCTGCGATCTCAACGCTTGTCGTAACCGCGTGGACGGGCTTTTGGTCGTCCATCGACTCGAGGCATAGACAAATCGGCAGGAACAACATGATGCCAACCATGCCTTTTCGTTCGTCCCGACCGGGACGCAAGTTGGCGTTGGCCAAGGATGCGCCAATCGAAGCACCGAGGATGCTGAGAGGGAAGAGCAGTGGAAAGGCCATGATCAGGCAAACGGCTCCATCCAGTCCGACCAGCAGCATTGCTGTGAATGACATACAGTTCATCAGCACGGTCATGCTTGTGACATGACCAACGCGACGCTTGTGACCTCCAGAGTAGATAAAACCGGCGACTGTTCCCGCGATGATGGGCGTTGAGAAGAATAGCACGAATCCGTAAACCTGAAGGATCCAGACACTCACAGCACCGGTTGTCAATTGAACAAGGCAACCGACGAGAATTGCTAGTCCAAGCTTGTATGAGAATTTGAGTGGCTGAAGGAGCTGGTCACGTTGAGGCTCGATCGGCTCAGCTGGTGGCTGGTAGGCCTCCGCTAGATTCTGCTCGCGTTCTTCGAGATCCCGTCGTTCATCATCCGACAGAGCAAACATCTGCGACGGAATCGCTGCGAGTACGAACATTACCAGCACATTCAGTAACGGAATCAGTACCAGTAGCCCGACCCAGGGGCTGATACCAATGTCTGCCGCCCGCCGAATGCTCATAGCGACTGCTATCCACACGAACGGCAGGGTAAATAGCAACCAAGTGACACCCAGCTCCGGTGCACCTTGAAGGAACGGCGCCTTCGAATTCAGCCACGGATTCACAAAGTCCCAAACTGTGAAGAACTGACCGGTGTAGGCGAAGACTGCCACGCTCTCGATGACGTACTTGAGTACCGCCAGCCACATGCCGACGGTGAAATAGGAACGCTGTCCAACCGGTCCAGATACAGTCAACCATGATAAAGGTGCCCGATCCCACGCTGGATTTTGAGGTTGCCCGACAGGTGTTAGCGAGTCCATTTCCGTCTTCCTGTGTCTTTGCAACTGAGGGCCATGCGTCATCCACGTTGGACGGAAATCCACGTTCCATTGGTCTGCGCAAGATTGTGCTTTTACCTTGAAGCGTAGCGAGATCGTCGCGTCGAAACGACTATTATAGCGGACCGTTCTCGCCGCAAATCATCGAGCAAGGTGGGAAGGCGACGCATCGTCGGCTGCGGCGACCCGTCATGTTGAATGGCGAAGCCAGGTGCCGCCGAACGGATCTGCACGGACTCGTTTGACGAGAGTTTTTCCGAGGTCGGGCCGTTGGGAACGAACAACCTTTCATCTATTCAGTACAACATACGGACAAGCCAAAAGACTTCATGTCCGTCACCGGAGAAATGAATGACTATTCGTCGATACCCGCAGCTTCTATTTGCCGCTTTCATGCTTTCGTTTCTGGCCGTCGTCACACCGGCTTCCGCCCAGGAAACAGTGGTAAACGATCAGGAAACGAAAGCTGCTGAAGACGTTAATGCGGAAGCTAAAACGGAAGAGTCATCCGAAGGAGAACTTGAGGCTGAACCAGAGCAGGAGGCTGAAACAGAAGAGGATCTGAACAAGGCCTTGCTCAAGGCCGTTTCGAAACGAGATCGCGAGAAGATTCGAGATCTGCTTGCGAAGGGTGCTGATATCAATGCGGCCGATAATCGCGGGTTGACTCCCTATGTG
>CAYQMZ010000072.1:0-16160 GCA_964418725.1 uncultured Pirellulaceae bacterium | reverse complement strand
CGGACAGACGACTTCTTTGCAATGTCGTAGAAGCCCAGAAGGACGGCCGAACAAAGCGAGAGGAACAACCAGGAATACAAAGTGACGTCCGATGTTGGATGGGCAGAAGAGCGGGTGAATGTAGTCCACCAAACGCAGGACCTCCATACGTGTATTGCCAACGGCCCTATCGAATTGCCCGATGCTGTGATCGTTTGGACAGCGCAAACGCGCGGGGCAAGGCTCGTCCACGACTGTTCCGGCGTGACCTTGCGCGGCTAAAATCATGGGCACGGTTGAGTCCGTGTGTCGTGTTTCCCAGCGATAGTCGCAACTGGCGGCTACTTATGGCGACTCACGCCGAGTTCAAACAACTACAGCGAACCCGTCCGGTAAGAAGCAAATGACAGATCGTCGACTAACACGTTTTGCCATCGTCCTTTTGGTTGTAGCCTTAGGCTTTCAAAGGGCGGCTGCGAGCGACTGGTTGCAATGGCGAGGGCCTCGAGGAAATGGCGTCGCGGTCGACGGAGCGAATGTCAAATCGCCACCGGTCGAATTTAATGACAATACAAACGTTGTTTGGAAGACCCGATTGCCGGGGCGTGGGCATGGTTCGCCAACCGTTTTGGGAAATCGCATCTTCTTGTCCAGTGCTGACGAAAACGCACAGATACAATTCATGATGGCCGTCGATCGTGAATCGGGAAAGCTGGTGTGGCAAGAGACGCTTCACAAGAATCGCCAACTGCCCAACATCCATAATAAGAACACGCACGCCAGCTCGACGGTCGCATGTGACGGCGAACGACTGTTTGTCACGCTCTACTCGGACAGCGATATCTGGTTGCACTGTCGAGCTCTGAATGGTGATGCTTTGTGGAAGAAACGGTTGGCTAGGTTCCAACCAAAGTATCCGTTTGGCTACGCGGCCTCTCCGTTGGTCTTTCAGGATTTGATTATTGCGGCAGCAGAATCAGAGGCCGAAACTGCCCTGATCGCTTTCAAACGCGCGACGGGGAAAGAGGTATGGCGTACGCGACGGCCACAGAACTCAAGCTACTCTTCACCCGCATTGTTGAACGTCGGCGGACGAACCCAGCTGCTGATGTGTGGAGGCCGGCAGATTTGTTCGTACGATCCGGCCACAGGTATGCAACTATGGAAAGCCACTGGCGCGGCGAAGCATACTGCCGGTACGGTGACCGGTGAAGGCAACTACGTGATCGCCAGCGGAGGTTATCCGCAATCTGAAACAACTTGTGTCGTTGCTGACGGCAGTGCCAGGATCGCGTGGAAGAACAGAGAAAAGTGCTACGAACAATCGATGATCATTCATGGTAATCACGTGTACGCGCTTACGGACAAAGGCGTAGCGTACTGTTGGGATCTGGCGACTGGCAGAGAGCGGTGGAAGAAACGGCTAGAGGGACCGGTCAGTTCGTCGCCAGTGCTAGTAGACGACAAGATCTACGTTGGCAACGAAAAAGGAACGTTCTTCGTCTTTCTCGCCACGCCTGATCGCTACGTCGAACTGTCTCGGAATGTGGTAGGCAGTGATGCGTTTCCGACGCCCACATTCTTGGACGGACGAATTTACATGCGAGTGGGGATTCGCAACGACCAAAGTCGCAGTGAGATGTTGTATAGTTTCGGGGAGTGACGCTGCGCAAGCCATGCGATAAGTAAGGGGACAATGATGCGTTACGCGGGGCTAGCGTAACGCCACTTCAGCCAAAGCGGCTTGTCCTTAGCGTCTTGGCTGGCGACAATCTTTGCAGTCCTGGAACTGAGTAACGCGGTTCTGAAGCTCAGCCTCCCAATCCTGATCCTTAGCCACGATGAAGTAGGCAGCATGTCGGAAACTTTTATCCTGATTCCCGGACGCACCAGCAAGCAAGGGTGCGGTATCAGCGAGGGGAAGTTCAAGGAGAACTATCAATCGGAAATCAACGCTTTGCAGGTCAATCCAGATGACATGGAGCGGCTGGGATTAACCAAAGGCGACCGCGTTCGGGTGACCAGCGAGTGGGGGCAAATCGAAATTGCCATCATTCCGTCGCCCAAGGACGAGCTTCCCGCGGGGCTCTTGTTCATGGCCTACGGTGATATGTCCAGCAAACTGATGGGCGGCGACACTCACGGTTCCGGCATGCCTACCAGCAAGGGTTTGGATGTCCAGTTGGACGTGCTGAAATAGCCGGAATGGTGTACCTTCAAAGGTATGTCGAAACTGCTGTTTTTTGCCGCTCTTGCCATTAGCTCCGCGATCGGCGTTGTGAGCGATTTCGATCAAGAGGTCGCTTATGTCTCTGCACTCCGCGAACGAGGCTTGCACCGACTTTCTGAAATGCAGTGCAATCGACTTGCTGAGCAGTCAGAACTGTCGCCTGCCCAACGAGTTCAGTTGACGGTTGAGACAACGAAAACGCTCACCAGTCTCGCGCTCAATTCTCGACAGCCGAAGCGTGACGAAACATGGCGTCGCGCTCAAAGCCTTCTAAAATCACAGATCGCCAGCACCCAGGAAGACGCATGGCGAGCCATGCTGGAATTGCAGCTGGGTTTGACAATGCTCGAACAGGCGGCGTGGGCACGTCGCGAATCTGAAATCCGTGCAGCGAATGACAACGATTGGAATCAAACTCGTTCCCTAATTCGCGCGGCAATCAACCAACTGAAGTCCGCCAATCAGTCGTTTGTCAACTTGAAGCGTGGCCGAGTTAGCCAGGACGCGAATCTGTCATCCAACGAGATTGCAGAGCTGCAACGCAACACGAATTACGCGTTGTCGCGGGCCTATCGAAACCAAGCCATTGCCTACCAACAAAAGCCGGTCGATCAAATTGCTGCGTTGACGCAGGCTCTCAAGTTGTTGCAGCCGATTGCAAACGATGGCTTGGCTGATGACCTAGTCTGGCGAAGTCGTATCGATCGCGTGGAATGTTATCGGCTGCGAGGTGATTTGACACGAGCCAGTCAGTTGATCGCTGAAGCCAATACCAAGGATCCGCCTCCGGAGTACCTCGGGCGACTTGCGGCGGAAGGTGTGCGGCTGGCGTTGGCGTCGAAAAACTTACCTTCGGCCCTACAGTTCGTACGCAGTCAAAACCAAAGCAATCAGCCGGAGCTTGATTTAGCTCGCGTGGAAACTCTGGTCGCTTTGGCGACTCAAAAATCGGCAACGGAAGCCGAATCCTATCGTAAAGAGGCTGCCCAAATAGCGGCGCGGTTAGATCGGCAGCATGGCACCTACTGGGGGATGCGAGGAGAGATTCTGATTGCAAAGTTGTCGGAAAGTTCTTCGCAAGCGAGTAGTGAAACGACATTGTTGGAGACAACGGCTCGGACCCTGCTGCGACAAGCCCAGCCTGAAAAAGCCATCGCCACCTTCCTTCGCGCGGCGGAACAAGCGGAGCGAAACGGCGACGCATCCAAGGCCTTTGATTACTTTCACAAAGCAGCGATCGTTCATCAGCAGGAGGATCAGCTGCAATCTGCGATCGATCGTTTTCGATACGCCGCGAACAATTATCCGAACCAACCCGGAGCCAGTGAAGCTCATCTGCAAGCGGCCTTCAATGCAGCGAAGGTTTACCAGACGTTCGCTCGAGCTGGGGACGACACGCAAGCTGCGAAGCGGCTCACTGCGTACAGCGATCTACTGGCTGAACACCTAAGCACTTGGCCAGACGCGCCATCTTCCGATCAGGCACGGATTTGGTTTGGCCGTCTACTACAAGCGCAGGGAAAAACGGCTGAGGCTGCTGAGATCTACCGAGCCGTATCGGTTGGCTCCAAGCATGCGGCGGAGGCCATAGAGAAGCGTGGAACGTTGTATCTAAAGCAATTCTCATCCACCAACGACGCGTTGGGCCTTCAAGAATCCAGGCAGTGGTTCTCGGATCGCTTAGAGAAAGAGCGGGCCGACGCGGGGCGAGTCGCCGCATTGCAGTTGGCGAAACTAGCGTTCGTTTCTCCGCCAGACTACAAGATGGCACAGGCGGCAATTGAAAAGGCTCGGCAAGTTGATGCGAAGGATGAGTCGCTGCTCGCGTTGCGCATTGTGGCACTTGCTGGATTAGAAGAGACCGTTTCGACTGCTCGCAGCGAATTGACGCAATTGTTGCCGCTGCCGGCAGCACTGTTGCTGGATGTGTTGCGTGGACTGCAGCCGATACGCGACGCTCGTCCTGACGACGCGGCCGTGAAGGCGATGGCCAACGACTGCTTGAGGCTGGTGAGGCCGTTTTCTGGTAATCTCTCAGCGGCCGACCAACTTCTAATTCAGACTAGCTTGGCCGATGCCGCAGCTCATCCGCAGGCTCTGGCGACCTATCGAGAGCTGGCCGGACAACATCGAGGCGATAGACGGATTCAACTTCGCTACGCCGAATTGGTGGCCGTCGGCCGTGACCGAGCTGCTCGCGAAGAAGCGTTGAAACAGTGGCGAAGCATAGTCAAAAGCAGCAAGCCACGCAGTGCCACGTGGTTCCGCGGGAAACTTGGTGTTGCGCAAACCTATTTCGATAAGGGCGAGCACTCGAAAGCGAAACAGCAGATACAACTGCTGTCGACGCTTTATCCCGCGATGGGTGGCGCTGAGCTGAAGAGTCGCTTCCAAGCTCTACTTCAACGTATCGAAGACTATCGCTTCAAGTGACGTTCGCGAGTCGCGTCGAGTTCCTTACTTGACCGGCAAAAAAATGTCCGTAATCAATCCCGCAGGCTCCGTATCGCTGGGCTCATTGCGATAGATCTCGAAGGTTCCCGCCTTGGGAATCTGTTTCAGCTTGAGGTGGCGAAGGTGACTGTGGGCAGCACTCCACGCGTTGCCAAGGTTTTCGTAGCTGCCGACGTGCGTAACCGACAGGGCGTTCGATTCGGGCATCGACCAGCTGCTCAAGCCGTCCACCTCGGCATTGGGATCGTGAATCATCACACCTGCCGTGTACTCGAATACACGGTTAGCCATGTCGAAGTGATGGTATACGGCGATCTTTTGCCCTTCATGCGGAATGGAGGTTTGGCCAAGCTTTTCCTCTGCCTCACGAATCGCTTCATTCATTGAATCGCCGATCTCGCTAAGCGATGCTCTCTTTCGAACGCCAACCATTTTCATGGGGCCCACGGACTGGACGCCATTCACGGTAGTCTTAGATAAGATCTGTCCGGTTTCGATATGCTCCTTCAGCATCTTCAATCCACGGGCGTAATCCATCCCGATCATGTTGACCATCATGTTCTTCATCCAGAACATGAACCACGGCAGGCTGCTGTCCATTGTCCATGTCAGCTTGGTCTGGCCGTCGATTGGCTGCAGTTCGAACGAGACATCTGCTTGTGACTTCCAAGGCCGCAGGAACCGTAGGTCTTCTTCGATTCGTGATCCTGGATGTAGTTCCTTGTGTTCGATTTCTCCAGCGCCGACGACATCGCCGTTCCAACTGTAGACAGAGCCAACTTCGTTGGACGACGGTGTTACTTCCACGGACGCGGTTGGTTCAGCACAAAGCCACGGTGACCAAGTCGTCCACGTGTTGAAGTCCGAAACAACTTCGAAAACCCGCTCGGGACTTGCGTTGATTTGAATGCTTTCGGCGACGCTGAATTTTGGCATGACGAGCTCTCGAATTCGTCAGAAGTAAATCGAACCTATCTGGTTGTTCGAGAGCATAACGAGTGATTGAGCGACAGAAAAGTTGCACGAACAGTTGGCAGATTAACTAACAGGGGTGTGAGTAGTTCCTGCTGACGGGCGACCGCACAATTCGTCAGCTATGGTTCGTCTTCGTGCAATACGACAGGTCGGAGCGCACCGCGAACGCTGATCATGAACCATACGAAGAGACAGGAACTGAGTAGCAGCGAAATTCCCAGGCATGCCGCGAAGTGGTCTCGCATCAATAGCAGAGCGGGCGGTTCGGTAGCCTTCGGCGGTCGACGTTTTACGGGGCCTTCCTCCGCAAGTTGTTGAGCGGCGGATCGCCATTCCTGCCAATCCGAAGAAGCTTGGGATGTTCCGTAGGTCTCCAGGGCGGTCGCGCGGTAACGCTGCATACCGAACGTGATACCTCCTAGCATTGCGATCCACGCGACAAACCACAGAACGTTGTTGGTCGTTAGTTGAGGCATCTTTTGTCAGCTTCTTTGAAGTGGAGGTGAGTCGCATACCAACGCGGCGTTGTCACGGGAGACGACGAGTCTGCAACGACGGTGTCAGTTTGGCGATTCTCTTACCAGGATCGCTAGTTTTTTAGCAAATGCATTGTTGCCGAAGCCAGAGCCGTGACGCCGGTGGATAGGGTTTCCCTTGCATCGGGATAAAACCGCGGCGAATGCAACGATGGAGGTTGCTGTCCCAGCGTTTTGAACCGCTTCAACCGCTGTTCATTAACTGCACCCAATCGAACCATCAGAATTGGTACGCCGGCAATTCCGTAGCGGCTGAAGTCTTCTCCGCCCATGGACGGTTTCGCGACCTGCACGTGGTCGGCTCCCAGTGCGGACTCGAATACTGGTCGCAATTTGATCGCGAGCCCCGGATCATTCAGTAGAGACGGAGTGCCTTCGCTGATTTCGATGTTAGGTTGCGGCGCTCCTGCTGTAGTGGCAATTCCGTTGGCAATCCGCTTAATCGAATCTTGCAACTGCTTTCGGACCGTTGGCGAGTAACTTCGAACTGTCAGTTGCAACTTGCAGTTGTCGCCAATGATGTTGTGTTTGGAGCCGCCGTGAATCGATCCCACAGTGACCACGGCAGGTTCGATCGGATCGACCTCGCGACTAACGATCGTTTGCAGCGCGGTCACCAACTGCGCGGCTTGCACGATGGGGTCAATCGTCGTGTTAGGGTAGGCACCGTGCCCGCCCCGACCCCGAACCTCGATATCTACGCTGTCGACGTTGGCTTGCTGAAAACCACCCATGAACGCAACGTCGCCCGTGCGCAGCGATGAGTCGACATGGATCGCCAGTGCATAGTCTGGCTTGGGGAACTTGCGAAACAATCCATCATCGAGCATCGCTTTGGCGCCGGCACCGCGTTCTTCTGCCGGTTGGCCAATCATCATTAGCGTGCCCGACCAATCCTGCTTGTGTTGAGACAGGTAACGAGCGGTGCCGATCAGATTGGTCATGTGGATATCGTGGCCACAGGCGTGCATCACGCCGACGGCAACTCCCGCCGCTGATTCGGTCGTCACCGTCGAGGCATAGACGAGGTTCGTGTCCTCGCGAACTGGCAAAGCGTCGAGATCCGCTCGCAGCATAACCGTCGGGCCCGGGCCGTTCTGTAGGATCGCAACGACGCCGTGGCCTCCGATGTCGCTGTTCACCTTTGCCCCGACCGCTGCTAGCTCTTTCGCGTAGCGTTTGGCGGTGGCTTTCTCCTGAAAGCTGAGCTCCGGATTCCGATGGAAATGTCGGTAAAGGGCCTCTAGGTCGTCCAGATTGCTGTCGATCCACTGCGTGTCGACTATCTGATTGTGGTTCCTAATTGGTTTCTCAGCTGTAACTTGCGCAATTGCTGCGTGTCCGATGAGCCCCCAAAGGAGCGTGTTTGCCAGCAGCCTTACAGGTCGGACCATTGATGTGTTGGGCATCACGAAAGCTCCAGATTGACTCTTGCTGTTCCGTGGACTTGGCGATAAGATCCGTAGATCATTCAAGGAATAATCATACAAGCAGGGCGCGGATTCGCGACCTGCTTATTTTTTTGGCCATTCTGACCAACGCGATTCGCCGCACTGTCGCCGCGAACTACTGATACAGATCTACTCGGTCTCTAGCTGCCGAAAAATTGGCGCGTGCCGATAGTAGACTTCCAGCGTGCATACCGCGAGTGCAGTGCAGTAGAGTCTTCCGCCTTGCGAGCCGTGCGGTCCCTTGGGGTCCCAGCTCCCCGATTCGTGGCCTCGCTTTTGTTGCGATTGCACCAGCACATCACGCATGGCGATATTCCATTTCTGCCAACGCTTTCCGCCGAAGTGGTGCATCACCTGCGTCGCATAGTACCAATAGTAGAAGTTGGCCTCTCTGCGTTTGCGAGGTGGATGACTGACAGCCAGATACTTCACACCTTGTTGCAGGCCGGCATAATCGCGACTCCATCCAAGGTACATACGACACAGCAATGCCTCGGCGGTCATCGTGTATGTCGGGCCGCGCGAAGGGAGATAGCCGTAACGCGATCCGTCGTCGTACTGAACGGAATCAAGAAAGATCCCTGCCAGTTCCAAAGCCTCGGGCGAGACATCTAAGTTCGCAGCACGAGCACTTTGCATTGCCATCAATTGCCAACCAAGCACGCTGGTATCGCCGGCGTCGCCTGGTTTGTATCGCCAGCCTCCCTCGGCGTGCTGTGCATCCACGATAAAGTCGATCGACCGTTGCGCGGCCTCACCGATCTGTTCGTCGCGCGTGAGTGCAAACGCTTCGCACAACACGATGGCTCCTTGACCGTGAGCGTACATGCCGGCGTTTCCACTCGACCGACCTCGCAGATCACCGTTCTCCTCTTGAATCGACATCAGCCAGCGAAGGCCTTGGGCCACCGTGTCTTGGTAGATACCCACTTGATGCGTCTGACCTGCTCCGAGGAAAGGCAATAATGCCAGACTTGTCGCTGCTGAGTCACTACGTACGCCACCGTCACCACGGCAACGACCGCGGCAGGAAGGGCAGCGCGAAAACTGTAGACTCCAGCTTCCGTCTGACTGCTGATGGCTCGCCAACCATCGAAGTCCTCGCGCGACCGCCGCTTCGGTTAGCGTCGTACCACCTTCACGTGAGACGATTTCAGCTCGCAACCTGGGGTCTCGCGCGGAGAGTGTACGGTCCACGGAATCGATCGATTGGAGCTTGCGTCGAACTTGATCGAGCGTCGGCAATTGTGGCAAAGCTGCCTTGGGGTCAACTCGCAACTCCTTCGCATCGAGATTGGCTTGGGCCATCGCCCTCTTTTGTTGGGGCGTCTTCGGCGCATCTTCCGCAGGCACCGGCAAGTCGTAGCGAAAGGGATCGTTTGGCTGTTCGAATTTGACCTCGCCACCAGATCGCCGTGCACGTGTGGCTTCGGTCGATAGCGTGATGTAGGGATCTTCCAGCCCGTCCCCTTCGAAGAATAGCAACGCAAGGAGTGCCAGGACGGCCATGTGAAAGAGCATGCTGATCAGCCAAGCGGGAACTTGGTTGAACCAGTCGCGAAGCTTCCGTCTGCCGTAACCCGAGGTAACGGGCTGCGGCGCCTGCGTTCGATGTCGCGGCTGCTGCTGATCCTTCGCCGCGGTAGCACCGGCTGATGGACTGGCTCCGTTGTGATCAGGAGAACTTTGGGGAGCTTGTGGTGGCAGATGTGGAGGACCAGTTTTGGCTGACGGGTCTCGACGCAGAAGATCTTGGATCTGGCGTTCTTGTGCTTCGCTGATCTCGATACTGCAGCCACATTGCCAGCAGTCCGCAACCATGAGCCAGAGGCGAATGGATATCGGCGCCCCGCAATCTGGGCACGCACACATGACAGATTCGCCGTCGAGCCAAAACGAGTTCGGCACGCGCGGGTCGAAGGTGGTTAGGTCACCGGCGTCGGTTTGGTTGCCAAAGCGTTGCATGCATTCGCAGCACAGGTGTGAGCCTGGAACACGACGAGCGTCATTGAGCTTGGATTTTACCGATTCGCCCAGACAATCGAAAACAATTCGTAACGCTCGACTCGATCTTGGGTAAAAAACAATCAGATCGAATCGGTAATCTCGATTCCGAAGAATCGCCGTCGCCGTTGGGTGAAACTAAGCAACGATGTGACAGTGGCAAAACAAGGGTGCGTGCCAAATCATTGCCGAATGATTACGAATCACTTGTAGTTGCTGGCTGACGGCTAGCCGAAACAAAACAAAGTGAACCGGGGAAACACAATGAGTGGTTGGGAGTATGTAACGCGTCTGTTTGACTTTCGCGAGAATGCAATGCTTGGCGGCAAGTACGGGAATGGCAATTTTAACTGTGGAGCGTTCGACCATGAGGCCAACAAACTGGGTTGGGAAGGCTGGGAGCTCGTGAGTCTGATGGATACGAACTATTACGATGGTGAGACAAAGTACGTTGTCGCCACGTTCAAACGCCCTTTGACGGCAGCCCGAAGAGAAGAAATTGTGCAGTCTCGCAGCACGATGTAACCAGCGCTTCTCTGGACGAGCAGGTTCAGGTACGAGCCAACATCCCAACTTGTTCGATTCTTAACGAAGATTCAGCGGAGGGCTGGAAACACGGTGGCAGCAGTAGTCGCCTGTCTGTGGGTCTTTGGGCAGCGCTTCGTTGCCTTTGTCGCCCTGTCACGGAAGCCGCCAATACGTAAAATGAGGGCGTTAGAAAACCAAATTGATTCAGGCAATCTATGACGATCGATTCGCAAACCTCGCATTCCTTGATTGAAAAACTGGAAGCAAACATTGCCAAAGCGGTTTATGGCAAAGAGGAGGCAGTGCGACTTTGCCTGGTCGCTTTGTTGGCTGGCGAGCACGTTCTGTTGGAAGACGTTCCCGGTGTCGGGAAGACGCTCATGGCCAAAGCGCTCGCAAAGAGTGTCTCTGGTGAATTCTCGCGAATCCAGTTTACGCCCGATCTTCTGCCTAGCGACATCGTCGGCAGTAGCGTTTACAACACGAATGAAAACACGTTTCAGTTCAATCGTGGTCCTGTCTTCGCAAACATTGTGCTTGCGGATGAGATCAATCGAACGCCGCCACGGACGCAAAGTGCGCTTTTGGAGGCGATGAGCGACGGTCAAGTTTCGTCCGACGGTGAGACGCACCGATTGCCGCTTCCGTTCATGGTGGTCGCTACGCAAAATCCGTTCGAATACGAAGGCACCTATCCGTTACCAGAAAGTCAATTGGATCGATTTCTGATCCGCATATCCTTAGGTTACCCAAGCCGAGACGACGAACGTCGCGTTCTTGAAAACCATCGGTTGAAGACGCCGGTCGATGATCTTCAGTCGGCAGTAACCGCTGAGCAGATTACACAACTGCAGCAAGCGGTCCGTGACGTGCGAATCGAGACAAGCATTCACGATTACCTGCTGGACATTGTCAATGCAACTCGCGAATCCGAAGAGTTGCATGTGGGCGTCAGCACACGTGCCGCAATTAGTCTTTCGCGAGCTTCGCAAAGTTTGGCACTGCTGCGTGGGCGTGACTTTGTCGTCCCCGATGATGTGAAAGAACTTGCCGTTCCGACGCTATCGCACCGCGTAATCTCGAAAGGCTTCTTGCACGGGAACAAGCGGGATGCGGTAGAAGGCATCATCAGACGCCTGGTGGAAACAGTGGCTGTGCCCGCTTAGTTGCCACACCATTCGTGGCGAAAAAGTTCGCAAAGTATCCACAGGAACAACCGAAGAAGAACGGACGGAACCGCGACGCGACAGACAATCTCTGATCGGTCCTCAGTAATGAGTCAGCCTAAACAATCTCGCCGAATCAACGTCGCGACCACCACGGAAGGTTGGTACTACATCGGTATGCTCGCGTTCATTGTTGCCGGCGCAATGATCCGCGACATCAACTTGCTGTACATCATGGCGGGGATGATGCTGGGCCCATACTTCTTCAGTTGGTACGCATCCATCAAGTCTTTGCGACGCATCCAAGTGAAGCGTCGTTTTCCTGCGCTCGTTGGCGTGGGGGATCCGCTGTTTGTTGAGATCCAGGCTACTAAGCCGAAGGGGAGCCCGCGTGCCTTCGCGACCTTGATTCAAGATCGCGTTTGTCGTGACGAGTCGAATAATCGATCTGCAGTCGAGGCTAAGTTGTTCTTTCCAACGATTCGTTCCGGAACGTCGGAGGACGCATCTTATCGAGTAACGCTGGAGCGTCGCGGTCGATATAAGCTTGGGCCGATGAAGGTCTCAACAAGTATGCCTTTGGGGCTGGTGAGAATCACGAAGACTTTCAAAGAGGAAGCTTTCGTGCTGGTCAGTCCACGCATCGGTTCGCTATCCACCGCATGGTCCCGTCGTTTTGAGTTCAAAAACGACGGTGGTCAAAAGTCTTCGCGACGACGAGGCGGCGCGGAGGGTGACTTCTATGGCATGCGAGAATGGCGAAATGGAGATTCACGCAATCGAATCCATTGGCGGACTTCGGCGAAACGAAACAAGCTAACGGTTCGCCAGTTTGAGCAACGCGTGAATCAAGATCTTGTGGTCGTTCTGGACCTTTGGTGTCCGCAAGCCAATGACGCCGCGCGTGGCGAAGAAGCGCGCAAAGCTCGACAAGCAGCAGAAGAGCGGGTCGAGTCGGCCATTAGTTTTGCCGCGACGCTGATTGTGGAACATTGCAAGCAGGGCGCGACCCATGTGGTGTTCGCCAGTGCGAGTAAGAAAGCATTTGATCTGCACGGCCTTTCATCGCCCGTGTTTCGTCGTGAACTGATGGAAAAATTGGCGATGGTGGATGCATGTTCGGAAGACAGATTACCTGAGGTGCTCTCGGAGGTGCTTCCGTTGGCGACGTCCAACGCGAAAATCGTGTTGGTGTCGACGCAGCCTCGCGATCTTCACGACACCGACGCCTTTTCGCAGGTTTGGAATGATACGAATCTGCGACGAGGTCTCTCCGACATCGTGCATGTCGACACGACTTCCGCTGATTTTCACGAATGGTTCCAAGTCCATCGGCGAAGCAACATGGCGGTCAGCAAGTCAGTTGGTGCCACCGATGGCTCTGCCGAGCTTGTCGTGAATTTGGAATCGCCTCAAGCTGATGTCTCCAGTCAAACGGGAGGCGGCAAGTGAGGACCGAACGACCGCTTCAGGTGTGCGTGGCGATCATGGCAGCGCTGGCCATCATGATGCTGGGTAGCAGCCAGGACAGCGCCACACTGCCTTTGGTTGGACTGCTCGTTGCCTTTGGTGCACTGTTCTTTACCGATTTGCTTGGCTGGTTTTCACTTCATCCGTACATCGCAAGCGCTGCTGGTGTAGTGGCGGGGGCGAATGCACTGATCCAAGCTCAGGTGGGCGGTGGAACGGACTCGCAATTCTTGGCCGTGGCCAATTTGCTGATTCATTTGCAGATCATTTTGTTGTTTCAGAAGAAGGAGCAAAGGATCTATTGGCAGTTGATCACGCTCAGTTTGTTGCAAGTCGTGGTTGCGGCGGCGCTGAACTTGTTCGTTCTGTTTGGGCCGTTGTTGGTGCTCTATACCGGTTTTGCCGTCGCCGCGATGTTGCTGTTCTTCCACTATCGACAAGCGGAGACCTACCTAAACCCAACGGAACAGATCGTCACGAATAGCGACAAAACCGTTAGCATCTCCACCCTTCAGCCGGTTAGCGGAAACGAATTTCGAAATTCAACAGCGAGGTCTCGTCAGGGGCGACCTCGCCTATTGAAGCGGAGTCTGTTCAAGGACTTTTGTCTGATCGGACTTAGCACCGTAGTCGTCTCGGCCGGCGTCTTCCTTTTCATGCCGCGATTTGGGAACGATGTGTGGCGAGCGAAAACGAAATCCGCGACAGGATTTAGTGACGAAGACGTCAATCTCGATAGCGTGAGCTCGATTTACGAAGATCCAACGATCGTCATGCGTGTGAGCTTTTTTCGGGAGGGCACCAATGAACCCTACCCATTGAGCTGCTTCCCGTATTTTCGAGGTACCGTTCGAGAGATCTATCGCCGTGGCAAATGGAGTCGGCGCCGCAGTTACCGAGAGCCAGACGCCGAGTTTCGTGCGGATCTGAAGCCACCAACGCGTATGTACTCGGCAGTGCGACAGAAAATCAATTTCGAAACGGCCGGTGGCGATACGGTGTTCACGATTGCTCCACCCTGCGGCTTGAATGACGTGAGCGAATCGATTCGCATGTGTCCAGAAACGCTGGAGGTGAAGCACTTTTCGCACCCTGACGAAGATCCGGTCGAGCTTTCGATTGGGACATTGGGGCTGCGGAACGGACTGCAAAGCGAGTTTGTGCCCAACTATGACTCCGCAAAGTCCATGACGATGGACGACAGTTGGAACGTTGATCGCATGTTGAACGTGACGAAACGGCTGCCGGATCTCACTGCGAAGGCTGCGGAGATCGTCAAGGACATACCAAAGGATGACGTGCTTCGACGTGCCCGCGCGTTAGAGCGTCACTTTACCGATGGCAAGGTAGGCTACCAGTATTCGTTGGATCCCAGTCCAAACCGCAAGCCGAATGTATGGCCGGATCCCGTTGAAGACTTTGTGATGAACCACAAGGAGGGACACTGTCAGTTCTTTGCCAGTGCCCTGACGTTGATGTTGCGTAGCCAAGGAATTCCCGCTCGCTACGTCTCCGGTTTCCGTGCGGAAAGCTACAACGTCGTCGGCGGCTACTATCAGTTGCGTGCAATGGATGCCCACGCTTGGGTCGAGGTGGCTGTGCCGGCCGATCAGTTGCCGCGTGACGAGATTATGCCGACCGAGGGAATGGATGGTGTCGACGGTGATGCCGAGCAGCCGCTCAGAGGTGCGTGGGTCCGGTTGGATCCGACACCGAGTGGCGATTTTGTTGGGCAGTCCGTCGCGGTTAGTCCTTGGCGACAACAGCTCAGTGATTCGATGGACTACCTTCAGTTGCTCTGGTCCGAGTATGTTCTGGGGCTGAATGAGAAGCGTCAGCGAAAGGCGATTTACGAGCCGATTCTGAACGCGATCAAGAACACGTACGCAATGGCGTTCAGCCGCGAGGTTTGGACTGAGCGACTGGAAGCCCTGCGAGCGCGGTTTGAAGGCGACTTCTTTACCCGCGAGAACATGCGAGATTCGGGTCTGGCAATTGTGTTGCTGACGGCCGCCTTCTATCTGCTCCGCTTCCTCACAAGACTGCTCTGGTCGTGGGGCAGGCGATACTGGACGAGTGGAAGGCGAAAACGGCAACCCGTTGTCGAATTCTATCGCAGGCTTGAAAAGATTCTTGCGAAACACGGGATCGAGCGAGACGAAGGCCAGACGCCCAGCGAATTCGCCGTGGATGCGGGTGCTAAACTGTCTTCGCGTCTGACAGGCCAAAAATCGGACAGCTCAGCCGTCGCCGAAATCCCCAAACAGGTTGTGGATTTGTTCTATCGAGTCCGGTTCGGCGATGAACGCCTAGACACCGTGGACCTCCAACAGCTAGAAAACTGGCTTGGAAAGCTACAGAAGTCACTAGCCGCCCACTAATGCAATCGTCCGGACGGACTGTCGGGATGCGGGAACGAACTTTCGGCCACGAACAGCCGGCTCAGTTCCGGGTGTTACGAGTCATTTAAACGTGGAATTACAACTATGGAAGCTGGAATCGTCGGATTGCCCAACGTGGGGAAGAGCACGCTGTTCAATGCTTTGACCTCTTCGCAGGCCGCTCAGAGCGAGAACTATCCCTTCTGCACGATCGAGCCAAATGAGGGCATGGTCAGCGTGCCCGACGGCCGTCTCGATCGAATCACTCACTACATCACCCCGCAAAAGGTGATCCCGGCGATGCTGAAGTTGGTTGACATCGCAGGCATCGTAAAGGGAGCCAGCGAAGGCGAAGGGTTGGGGAACAAGTTCCTGTCTCACATTCGCGAAGTTGACGCAATCATGCAGGTCGTCCGTTGCTTTGAGGACTCGGACATTACGCACGTCGACGGAAAGGTCGATCCGCTTTCCGATATCGCGACGATCGAAACTGAACTAATGCTTGCTGATATGCAGACGTTAGAGAACGCACTGGTCAAGGCGCAGAAGAAAGCGAAAAGCCAAGACAAGGATGCCAAGCGATCGGTCGAAACGATCAAACGATGCCAGGCTCATTTGTCTGAAGACAAACCGCTTCGACAGCTCAAACTGAATGAGCTGGAAGTAAAAGACGTTCGCAGCTTTGGCTTGATGACCGCCAAGCCAATTCTATTTGTCGCCAACGTGGACGAGGACGACTTGGAAGGAAAAGGCGATCTGGTCAGTAAGGTGCGAGAGCACGCTGATGCTGTGGGAGCAGGTGTGGTCCCAATCTGCGCAAAGCTCGAATCGGAGATTGCCGAACTCGACGAGGCAGACCGCAAGGAAACTCTCGAGTCATTGGGGCTTAGTGAGCCGGCGTTGGCCGTGCTTGCGCGAGCTGCCTACAAGACGCTGGGCTTGCAAAGTTACTTCACCGCGGGCGAGAAGGAAGTGCGTGCGTGGAC